>JAUICT010000438.1 GCA_030429325.1 Bacteroidia bacterium | reverse complement strand
GGCTATGTTACTGGGAACAGCAAATGCATAGCCTACATACGAACCGGTTTGAGAGGTAATGGCAGTATTGATTCCAATTAAATCACCATTGGTATTGACCAGGGCACCACCACTGTTGCCAGGGTTTACAGCCGCATCGGTCTGGATAAAGGATTGGTTTCTGCCCAAAGACCTTGCCTTGGCACTTACAATTCCGGCCGTAACAGTTGAGGTAAGGTTAAAAGGGTTGCCAACGGCCAGTACCCATTCCCCAATCTTGGCATTGTCTGAATCTCCAAAGGCCAAATAAGGTAGGGGTTCTTCAGCATCGATTTTTAAAAGTGCAATGTCGGAATCGGCATCGGAACCGATTATTTCTGCATCATAAGTTTTATTGTTGTTTAGGTTCACCTGCAATTGACTGGCATTGGCAATCACATGATTATTGGTGACAATGTAGCCATCAGGCGAAATGATCACACCGGACCCCGACCCAATCTGAGGAGTTTGTTGGCGTTCAAATCCATAGAAGAAATCGGAAAGACTACTGGGGCCTTTGCTCAAGGTCAAGTTTTTTACGTGCACAACAGAGTTCACCGTTTTCTCCGCAGCCAAGGTGAAATCCACTTCGTTGATTCCAGCCCCCAATGCCGATGTTGGCAGGTTGCTTGTGCTCAATACGGGAATGGCTTCCTGGGAAGCAGACCAGTTGAGATTGTCTTTTTCAAAAAATAATTTGTACGCTCCGAGGGTAATTGCCCCTGCAAATAAGGATACCAGAAATAAACTAGCTATTCTCTTCATAATCATTACTAATTTAACATTTAGCTCTAACAAAATTAAAAGAATTCATTTTTTGGTTTTATCGGTTTAACTCGTTTTTAACTACAAAAAAACTCTTAAAGAATGCCCTATATTTGTTCCTTTGTAGGGAATTATGAGGTTACAGTTTTATAAATACCAAGGAACAGGAAACGATTTTGTGATCATCGACAATCGTCAGGAGCTATTTCCCAAAAACGACTCCAAGCTAGTGGCACACTTGTGCGACCGACGGTTTGGGATAGGTGCGGATGGACTTATTCTTTTGGAGAATGATACAAATTCGGATTTTAAGATGGTGTATTTCAATGCGGATGGGGCCGAGGGCAGCATGTGTGGCAATGGAGGTAGATGTTTGGTGGCGTTCGCCCATTTTTTAGGCGTAATTGGCAATGAGACCACTTTCAATGCTGTGGATGGGTTGCACCATGCTACCATAGACGGAGACATGGTGAAGCTAAAGATGGTAGATGTTGATGAGGTTCACGAAAAGCCTAACTATAGTTTCTTGGATACAGGTTCTCCACACCATGTTCAACTCGTGCAAAATCTGGAGCATTTTAATGTCTCTAAGGAAGGAGCTAAGCTCCGATACGGAATCTATGGAAAATCTGGAAGCAACATCAACTTTGTGGAGCAATCAGGGAATGATGCCTTTCAGGTGAGAACCTACGAGAGAGGTGTTGAAAACGAAACGCTCTCTTGTGGAACAGGGGTCACCGCCGTGGCCATTGCCATGCACCAATCTGGGAAAACCGCATCCAAGGTCGTAAAGGTGCAAACCCCAGGGGGCAAGCTTACCATAAGTTTTGAGCGACAAGACGATATCTATACGAACGTCTTTTTGCAAGGACCGGCTGTACAAGTATATAAAGGTGAAATAGTATGTTAACCTTACAAGGAGCGCAAATATACCTAAGAGCCTTGGAGCCAACGGATTTGGATTTTCTATATCAGTTAGAGAACGATACTTCCATTTGGGAAATCAGTGGTACCATAAAACCCTATTCAAAAAAAGTGCTTCGGCTGTATTTGGAAAATGCCCACAGGGATATCTATGAAGTAAAACAGTTACGGTTGTGCATCTGCAATTTGGAAGACAAATGTATTGGTTTGATTGATGTATTTGATTTTGACCCTAAGAACCGAAGGGCGGGAATAGGCATTGTGATTGCCAATCCTGAAAATCGAAATAAAGGAGTGGGAGCGGAAGCGCTCGACTTGCTATGCGATTATGCCTTCTCCGTTTTGGACCTTTATCAGCTTTATGCCAATATTCTGGAGGAAAACACCAATAGTATTCATTTGTTTGAAAAGTTGGGATTTGAAAGGATAGGAATGAAAAAAGAATGGATTAGGACCAGTACAGGGTTCAAAAATGAGATAATGTTTCAAAAGATAAGAAAGGATGTATCTTAAAAAATTACTTTGGATAGTGGCCTTGCTCGGGCTTTTGGTATGTGGATTTATCGCCTACCAAATCTATAACGCCATTTTTAGTCCAAACACACAGTTCAATAATAATGAGGCCTTTGTGTTTATCGCTTCAGACGACACCTTCACGGATGTAAAAACGAGTCTGGAACCTTTATTGAAGGACTTGTCCACTTTTGAGGCCGTTGCCAAAAGAAAAGGGTATATCACCAACATAAAAGCTGGAAAATATGCCCTTAAAAAGGGGATGAACAACAACGAAATCATCAACACCCTTCGTAGCGCCAATATTCCGGTTCGGGTGTCCTTCAACAATCAGGAATCTTTGGAATCTTTGGCGGGTCGTATATCGGAACAGTTGGAGGCGGATAGCATATCGCTTTTGCATGCGTTCAATGATGCGGATTTCCTTCGCGAAACCAATTTTGATGAAGACAGTAAGTTGGGTATGTACCTTCCCAATACCTATGAATTCTTTTGGAACACCAAGGCAGAAGGTTTTCGTGACAGGATGCTGAAGGAATATCAATCATTTTGGAAC
>JAUICT010000437.1 GCA_030429325.1 Bacteroidia bacterium | reverse complement strand
GCGTTCCGGTTTGTGCGGACTCACCAAAATGGGGGAATCCCAATTGAATCGCTCAAAAGGATCTCCAGCCTTTGGCTGAGGCTGGATAAAGACCGTTTCACCAGTGGTTTGGTCTATACGCCACAACCATCCTTGTTGAAACTCACCATAGGTGATATTAGGATTTCCGGGTTCTGTGGCAGATTGGTGCCCATCGGCCCCGAGGGTGATCCACCAATCCGAATTTAGGATACCCGCTTTGCTCTTGGTGCGCGAAGGCCCGCCGTGTGAACCATTGTCCTGGGTACCTCCAAAAATATTATAGAAGGGTTCGGCATCATCCACGGCAATCTTATAATATTGAGTTACGGGTAGATTGGCAAAGAAACGCCAGGTCTGGGTATCGTCATAGGATTCATAAAGACCGCCATCAGTCCCGAAGAGTACATAATCAGGGTCTGAAGGTTTAAAGGCCACTGCATGGCTGTCCACGTGCTTTTTGTCCTCATTCATTTGTCGGAACGTCTTCCCATGGTCATCCGAAATCAAAACGATATAGCTCATGAGATACAATCGACCTTCATGATGGGGTGAGGTATACAATTCTTGATAGTAGTGTGGTCCAGTTCCTCCTGAAACCGCATCGGACTGCTTGGTCCATGAAGCTCCGCCGTTTTCTGACATGAAGACCCCTCCTTTTTTACGGTCCAATTCAATGGCTGCATAAATGGTCTCATTGTCAAATTGGGAAATGGCCAATCCAATTTTCCCCAAATTGGAAGTGGGAATACCGCTAGAAAGTTGGGTCCAACTCTCCCCTCCGTCAGTACTTTTGTGGATTCCCGACCCGGGACCTCCACCCATATAAGCGGCAACGGTCCTATGTCGGTCCCAAGTGGCAGCGTAGAGTACGTCTGGGTTGGTGGGGTCCATGACAAGGTCTGTGGCTCCGGTCCATTCACTATTGCCTAGGGTTCTGTTCCAGGTTTTTCCGCCATCAGTGGTCTTATAGAGACCCCTTTCGCCTCCTTTAGACCATAATGGTCCCTGGGCCGCGACCCAAACGATATCAGAATTTTCAGGATGTACAATGATCTTTGAAATATGCTCGGAAGCTTTAAGTCCCATGTTGTTCCATGACTTTCCTTCATCATGGCTCACATAAACCCCATCGCCAAAACCTACGTGTCTGCCACCTACATTTTCCCCAGTTCCTACCCAAATGGTACTGGGATTATTGGGGTCTAGCGTGATGCATCCAATGGAATAACTGGATTCCTTTTCAAAAATGGGGGTCCAGGTTACCCCGGCGTTAACGGTCTTCCATACATTGCCTGAACCAACGGCAACATACCATGTATTTTCATTGTTCGGATGTACGGCAATATCGGCAATACGTCCTGATGTCAATGCAGGTCCCAAGTTGCGAAATTCCAGCCCCGCATATGGGGATGGTTCGGTTTTTTGGGCTTGGAAGGTAAAAGTACAGGAGAAAAATAATAGAAATAGCGTGTAGACTTTGTAGTAATGTCCCATGTGTAACAGTTTAGTCGGATTAGTAGCGTAATATAACTAAAAGCCTGTATGCCAGTTCTAAAAGAAATGTGAAAAAATAGGATTATATCATCAATTATTGTGTAGATAAAATTATGCAACCAAAAAGTTGCTTAATAGAAAAAGTTTTGTAAATTAGCAACCGATAAGTTGCATGAGTATAATCAAAAAACGATAAATATGAACGATGTAATTAAAAAAGAGCATGTATTTGCCCATCCCATTCAAAAAGTATGGGATGCCATTTCCAAAGCGGAAGAGATTTCCAAGTGGTTTCTAAAAACCGATTTTAAAGCCGAAAAAGGTTTTAAGTACACCTTTCAGTCCAGTGGTGAGTCCGATTGCACCCAAATTACCGGTGAAGTAAGAAGTGCCGATCCCTACACTTTGATTTACACATGGATTGTGAAGGATACCAATGTTGAGACTGTGGTTCGTTGGGAACTTGAAGAAACGGATGGAGGAACCAAACTGTATTTGGAACATTCCGGTATTTCAAGCTATCCCGAAAATTCTGCGGTCACATTCTTCAATAGTTTTGATTCGGGTTGGGAGCACTGTGTGAACGACCTTAAATCATTCTTAAAGGAGGAAGTGCATGCAGGATAATATTACAAAAATCTTCAAGGCCATTGCCGATCCAAAAAGGCGTGAAATATTTCACGCCTTGATCATTGCTTCCTCCGCCCTATCCATTACACAAATTTGTGGTCAGTTCAGTATCAGCCGGCAAGGGGTCACCAAGCATATCAAAACCTTGGAAGAGGCCGGTTTGGTTTCTATTTCGCCACAAGGAAGGGAGCGCTTTTGTGTGGCCGATGCACAACCGCTCAAACAAGTTTCTGAGTGGATGAAATTCTACGAAAAATTCTGGGATGGTGCATTGGACAATTTAGGAGCCTATCTGGGGTAGTGACCTCATAGCTACGAAAAGTATCAATTCAGCTCATAAGCCCCATAAATACAAGGGTTGGTAATTTAGCATAATCCTTAAATTGTCAAAAAGTCAAAAATGGAAGACAATTTAAGCACAAACTGGTTTATAAGTTACGACGAAGCAGAACTACTTAAAAACAAGAGATACCCACATAAACTGGCATTTGCACTGCAGTTAAAGAATTATTCGGAAACCGGTGCCTTCATATCGAAAGAAAAGGACATAAGATCTGATTTGATCAGTCATCTCTGTACCCAATTACATACGAATCCATCGATTTTGAAAGATTATAATTGGATGTCAAGTA
>JAUICT010000436.1 GCA_030429325.1 Bacteroidia bacterium | reverse complement strand
GCCTTATCATAAGGTTTAAAATTTTCAATGTAATAATTGATTTCAGCATCGGTAAACGCCATGAATTTAACTTCAGTAATTTGGCTAACGGTCTTTTGGATTTTAGAGGTGGTAAAACAAACGGATGTGATTACTTGGTGCCAATCCCCCGAAAGGGTTCGGAGCATAGTAAAAGCCTCTTCTTTGGTTGCTGCCTTGGCCAAGGAAGTAGTGTTGTGCCATACCACAGTGTCTGAGGTGATCACAATCTCATTCTCGAGTAGTTCACTTTTAAATGGAACAGCCTTAAGCTGTGCTAGGTATTCTGAGATTTCCACACCTTGTAAATGTTGGGGATAAATCTCTTCCACAGCTTTCGGACGGACTTCAAAATCTAACCCCATCTCTTCCAAAAATGCTTTTCGCCTAGGAGAACCTGAACCTAAAATGAGCTTGTGGCCCTTGAGTTTTTTGTTGAGTGGATTTTCAGTCATTTTCAGCACTGAAGTTATCGTTCCAATCACCACGTACTTTTAGAACTTGTTCGATAATGTCGCGAACACATCCATCACCACCATTTTTGTGGGACACATAATCAGAAATGGCCTTGACCTCTTGTACTGCATTTTGTGGGGAAGTGGCCACAGCGACTATCTTCATGGGTGGGATATCTGGCATATCATCACCCATGTACAGTACATTTTTTGGGTCTAGATTATAAGTGTCCAGATATTCCTCCAAAGGTTCTTGCTTATGATGTGCCCCCATATAAAAATCGGTTACACCCAAACCCTTCAAACGTTCCTTGACACCTTCGTTAGTGCCTCCGGTGATAATACATACCCTGTAACCCTTTTGGATGGCCGTTTTAAGGGCATAGCCATCTTTGACACTCATTTTTCTCAATAACTCGCCCTTTGAGGTAATCAATACAGAGCCATCGGTAAAGACACCATCAACATCAAATACAAAAGTGGTTACATCACTTAAAAGTTCTTTATAATTCTTTTTCATATATATGTTCTATAGCTGCACTGCACAACTTGTAAAGCTCTATTTGTTTTTTGTCCTTTAGCAACCTTAAGTGTTCCTGTATGCTGTTTTGGTCTCCTCTTCGGGCCGGGCCGGTCTGGGCTTCCTTTGGGGATAGGTACTGAACTTTTTCGGCTGTTTCCAAAATCAAAGGTTTTAGCAAATCAAAGGACAGGTTGCTATCCATACATACAGCTTCTCCAACCCCGTAAAGATAGTTGGTGAAATTATTCACAAAAACGGCTGCAAGATGCAATTTTTTTCGTTGGTCCGAATTGATTTGGTACACCTGTTCAGATATGCTTTTTGCCAATTCTTCAAGAATGTCAGATGAAACATTGTCATTGCCTTCAACACAGATGGGAATAGTAGTAAAATCCAACGTTTTACCTTTGGTAAAGGTCTGAACCGGATAAAACACCCCTTTTTGTTTCCCGGAAATTGAATGTAATGAAACAGCTCCCGAGGTATGTGCCACAACGCCATTTTTTTCGGACAAGAAATTGGACACTTGCCCAATGGCATCGTCCTTGACGGAGACTAGGTAGACATCCGCATCCAGTATCGAGGAAAAATCATTGGAAACAGAAACACTATCGGCAAACCATTGCAATTGGTCTTGGTTTCTGCCCACTACCTGAACCACCTGGGCCTTATCCGTTTTTGAGAAAGCCTGGAACAGATGCTTTGCCAAGTTTCCAGTTCCTAAAACAACAATGTTTAGCATGCCCAAAACTACAAATTTTGAACCTATGGGATAGGCAAAGAATTAACAAAATTGTTTGATTTTTTGTGGTGGACACGAACAACTAAGTTGTAAAAAGACCGTATTTTTGCATGTTGAAAAGTACACCGCATTTACATGATCAACATTCTCAAGAAAACCCTCTTTTCCACCAGACTTATGGCCGTTCTTTTTTTGGTTTTTGCCACGGCAATGGCCTTTGGTACGTTTGTGGAAAGTTGGTACAGCACGGAAACCGCACGTATTTATATCTACAACGCCACTTGGTTTGAAGTGATCATGGTCTTTTTTGTGATCAATTTTATTGGGAACATTTTTCGGTATCAGTTGCTACAGTGGAAAAAGTGGCCAGTTCTTGTTCTACATTTATCATGGGTATTGATCATCTTGGGCGCTTTTGTTACCCGATATATCAGTTATGAAGGGGTAATGCCCATTCGTGAGGGGGCTACGGAGAATAAAATGTTTTCGGACAAGACGTATTTGACTGCTTTTGTTGATGGTGATTTTAATGGGGAAATCAAACGTAAGGTGCTTGAAGATGACCTGATTGTCACCCCTGAAGGACGCCGCTCCAGTCTTCCTTGGAAATCCGATTTTAATGGTCAGCCCTTTACCATTGCCTATGTTGATTTTATTCAAGGAGCAGACGAAGGATTGGTTCCCGATGAAAAAGGAATATTTAAAGATTGTGGAAGCAGGGGATGGACAACGCCATGAGCATTATCTGGAAAACGGCCAGATTGCCAGTATACATAATGTATTGTTTGCCCTAAACAAGGAGACGGAAGGTGCCATCAATATTTTTTATGATGGTAACGATTATCAAATAAAGACACCATTTGAAGGGAATTTTATGCGTATGGCGGACCAACTCCAAGGAGAAGTGGCCAACGATAGCCTTCAACCCTTGCAATTGCGCTCCCTTTATTCCTTGGCCGGAATGCAATTTGTAATTCCTGAGCCCATAGTGAAGGGAAGTTATGGGGTGGTCAAGTTGCCCAAAGAACAGGTAGATGAAAGCTCCAAGGACGC
>JAUICT010000435.1 GCA_030429325.1 Bacteroidia bacterium | reverse complement strand
GAACCCAACTCTTAATCGCTAAACACAGAAATTATATTAACCCAAAAATTTTAAATACCCTTGAAGATAAAATAGAAGAATGGCAAAAAATGACCATGGGATTTCAAAATAGATTGAAATAAGTCTTTCCTCTATTTTCTATCTTCTTAAATCTTAATCAAAATGGAAACAGCAGAAAAAAACATACTGAGAGGAGGTCAGTTTCTGGTAAAGGAAACCCCATGTGAGGATGTTTTCACCCTCGAAGACCTTACCGAAGAACAAAAAATGATGCGCGAAAGTACCAAGGAATTCGTAGACCGGGAACTTTGGGCGCATTGGGAACGTTTTGAGAAAAAAGACTACGCCTATACCGAGGAGTGTATGCGCAAGGCCGGTGAACTCGGCCTACTGAGCGTTGCCGTCCCTGAAGCCTATGGCGGGATGGGAATGGGCTTTGTCTCCACCATGCTGGTCTGCGACTACATTTCAGGGGCTACAGGCTCCTTTAGTACGGCCTTTGGGGCACATACCGGAATCGGCACCATGCCCATTACCCTGTACGGTACCGAGGAACAAAAACAAAAATACGTCCCCAAGCTTGCCTCTGGCGAGTGGTTTGGCGCCTATTGTCTCACCGAACCCGGGGCTGGCTCCGATGCCAATTCCGGGAAAACCAAGGCTGTTTTGTCCGATGATGGGAAATACTACAGCATTACAGGTCAAAAAATGTGGATTTCCAATGCGGGATTCTGCGACCTGTTCATCGTTTTTGCCCGTATCGAGGATGACAAGAACATTACCGGTTTCATTGTTGAGAACAACCCAGAAAATGGAATCACACTTGGAGACGAAGAAAAGAAACTGGGGATTCACTCCTCCTCTACCCGACAAGTATTCTTCAACGAGACCAAGGTACCTGTTGAGAATATGCTTTCTGAAAGAGGAAATGGATTCAAGATTGCCATGAACGCCCTGAACATTGGCCGGATTAAACTGGCCGCTGCATGTTTGGAAGCCCAGAGACGGGTGCTCAATGAAGCGACCAAATATGCCAATGAGCGTATTCAGTTTAAAACCCCCATTATCAACTTTGGGGCCATCAAGGCCAAGATAGCCGACATGGCCACCAATGCTTATGTGGATGAATCGGCCTGTTACAGAGCTGCCAAGAATATTGAGGACCGTATTGCTATTCGTGAGTCTGAAGGCAACTCGCACCAAGAAGCAGAGCTTAAAGGTGTTGAGGAATATGCCATTGAATGTTCCATTTTAAAGGTGGCCGTATCCGAGCATGTGCAACACACCACGGACGAGGGTATCCAAATTTTTGGGGGAATGGGCTTTAGTGCCGATACCCCAATGGAATCTGCCTGGCGCGATGCCCGTATTTCACGGATTTACGAGGGAACCAATGAAATCAACCGTATGTTGGCTGTGGGCATGTTGGTCAAAAAGGCCATGAAAGGTCATGTGGACCTTTTAGGCCCTGCCACTGCTGTTGGTGAGGAATTGATGGGCATTCCATCTTTTGACACCCCCGACTTTTCCGAACTGTTCTCCGAAGAGAAAGATTTGGTAGCCCGATTAAAAAAGGTCTTCCTTATGATCGCCGGTAGTGCCGTTCAAAAATTTGGTCCGGATTTGGAACAGCACCAGATGTTGTTGCAATCCGCTGCGGATATATTGATTCAGGTGTATTTGGCCGAGTCCACCATCCTTCGCACCGAGAAAAATGCAAAACGTTTTGGTGAAGAAGCCCAAGCCACGCAAATTGCCATGTCTAAACTCTATTTGTACCGAGCCGTGGATATCGTCATCCAAAAAGGAAAAGAAGCCATAGTTTCTTTTGCCGAGGGAGATGAACAACGTATGATGCTGATGGGACTGAAGCGTTTCACAAAATATACTAACCAGCCCAATGTTGTGGCACTTCGCACGCAAATTGCGGATAAAGTGGCCGCAGATAACGGGTACACCTTTGATTGATGCAATTGTTTTTTGAAACAAAACAACTGAAGAACCGCCCTTTTAGGGCGGTTTTTTTATATGCTATTTTGCAAGGTTGTATAGACGGCATACCTTTATCCTATGGAAAGGAACACTATGGAATCCCTTTATGACCAAAGGCAGTTTAGGGAAATGGGTCACCGATTGATAGATCTTTTGGCCGACCATATCGACAATACCACTTCCGGGAAAAACCCAAAGACCATTGATTGGGCTAAACCTAGTACCGAACTGGAATCTTGGAAGGATTTTTTCAACAACGGAAATGCAGATGATTTCTTTGAAAAAGTTATCCAAAGAACCACCCATACCCATCATCCCAAGTATATTGGGCACCAAGTGGGCGTTCCTGCCCCAATTACCGCCTTGACTGGTTTGCTGGCCTCTTTGTTGAACAACGGAATGGCTGTTTACGAAATGGGAATGTCCCCTACGGCCATGGAACGCATCGTCACGGACCATGTTTGCAAAAAAATAGGCTACAGGGAAGCATCCAGAGGATTGTTGACCTCTGGGGGAACATTGGCCAATCTCACCGCTTTGCTATCGGCACGGAAAGCCAAGGCAAAACACAACGTATGGACGGAAGGTAGTTCCAAACAACTGGGCATCATGGTAAGCGAAGAAGCCCATTATTGTGTGGACCGCGCAGCACGCATCATGGGATTGGGCGACCAGGGAATCATTAAAGTTCCGGTCACAAAGGATTTTACCATGGACGTTTCCAAACTGGAGGAGTGCCATGCCAAAGCCTTAAAAAATGGTGTTCACATTTTTGCAATTGTGGGCAGTGCCCCATCCACC
>JAUICT010000434.1 GCA_030429325.1 Bacteroidia bacterium | reverse complement strand
CCTTACCTCAAAATAGAGCTTTACTTGATCTTCTTCTTTCTGCAACAGTTTGGCTATGACTTCTACCTTGCCATTTTTGGTGAATTTTAGGGCATTGCCCACCAAATTCATGAATACTTGGGACAGTTTTATGGGGTCTCCAAGAAGTTGTTGGGGAATAGAGGGGTCATAGTCAAGAATAAGCTTGGTTTTATTCTCGTTGGCGTTTTGTTGGAGCGATTCAACAACATCCGTAAGAATCTTTTGCAATTTGAACTCAATGCTCAAAGGTTCCAATTTATCCGCATCAATTTTATTGATTTGGAGAATATCGTTGATAAAATTCAACAGGTATTCACCGGAGAATTTCAAGGATTTTAAATGCTCTTTTTGGTGTTCGGCAGGGTTTTCCTCCAATAAAAGGTGGGTCAGCCCTGTAACAGCATAAAGTGGTGTCCTGAGTTCATGTGTAACCGTTGAAAGAAAATTGGTTTTTGCTTCCATGGCAGATACCGCAGCATCCCTGGCCAACTCCAACTCTTTGTTTTTGGTGTACAACAGATCATTGGTCTTTAGCTTGATCTGATTGTTTCTGAAAAGGGATACGGCAAGCAACGAAATTATGGTCAAGAATGCCGAAGTGAGTATGGCAGTGATCTCTGAACGGTTTTTGGACTCGCTCAACTCTTCATTCTTGGCGGTGAGCTTGTTTATTTCGTTCATTTGATGCTCAAAACGAATTTTATCGGCTGTCTTGGCCTCCAACTTTACTTTTTCTATGGTAAAAACAGAATCTTTTATTTTTTCCAAGGCTTTGTTATAGGTCAGGGCCTCGTTGTACCTTCCAAGAGTTTCATAGATGAAGGAAAGCTCTTCGTTGGCTTTTCTTATTTCTTTGGCAAAACCATGCTTTTGCGCCAATTCAAGTGCTGCCTTGGAGTGAACAATACCCTCATCCAAATCGTTCAACTTAACACTTATTTCCGCTAATTGAAGGTTGGCCCTTGTGGCCAAATAAGCTCGTTCCTTATCATCTGAATTGACGATTAGGGCATGGAGGTTCTTTATGGCGTTATCATATTTTTCAATATTGGTAAAGATGCTAGCTTCCAAGAGTAGAATATTATTACTCAGATTTCTGTTGTTGCTCAACATCCGGGATTCTTCCAATGATTTTAAGGATTGGAAGTTGTTCCCTTCATCGAAAAGAAGTGCTGCATCCAAATAAAGATGAAATGCCTGTCCGTAAGAATATGAAATGTCTTTTAGCAAAATACTTGCCCTGTCCCAGTAAAATATAGCTGTTTCCTTATCTCCTTCATCCAAAAACAATCGGGAATATTGGTGGTAGGTATCCAGTAAAAGCTTGGCATCTTCGTTATCTTCAGCAATTTTGGCAGCTTGATCTAAAGTTTCGAGGGCCTTGTCTATTTTGTTCTCATGTCTGTAGACCATGAAATCATCAAAAATAGACTGTATGGTAGCGGTGGAATTGGTATCGGTTTGACCAAAAGATATCGTGGTGCACAACATAATGCACAGTAGAAACAGCATTTTAATGCCTATCCATTTGTGTGGTAAGCTCTTGATCAAACGTAATTCTTCTTTATAAGCAAAACTATTAAATCAATAATTCTGGAGCAATATCCAGTCTCATTGTCGTACCATCCGATAATTTTCACCATTTTGCCAATAACGGAGGTCATCAAAGAATCAAACGTACAAGAATGGCAACTATTGTTTATATCGATGGAAACAATGGGGTCTTCTGTGTAAAAAAGGATGTTTTTGAGTCCATTTTCAGCGTAACTCTTAAAGGTAGCATTAATTTCTTCAATGGACGTCTCTTTTTTAACATTGAAGGTAATATCAGTCAATGAACCGTTGGGAACAGGCACCCTAATGCCACATCCGCCTATTACATCAGATAATTCAGGAAATATTTTGGTCAACGCCTTGGCTGCACCAGTTGTAGTGGGAATGATGGATTGGGCCGCTGCCCTGGCACGCCTAAGGTCGCGGTGGGGGGCATCGTGCAGACTTTGATCCGAAGTATAGGAATGTATCGTGGTGATGTATGCTTGTTCTATGCCACAAAGCTCGTTAATCACCTTAATCATGGGGGCCGCATTGTTGGTGGTACAAGATGCATTGGAAATGATTTGGTCCTGAGCCTCAATATCGTCTTCATTTACCCCAAGGACCACCATTTTTATAGTATCGTCTTCAGGAGGAACGGATAAAATCACTTTTTTGGCCCCATTTTTTAGATGAAAGGCCAATTGTTCCTCTTTTTTGAATTTTCCGGTAGCCTCTACCACTAGGTCAACATGGTGTGCTGCCCAATCAATATCTTGTGGATGGCCGTGGTTTAAAACAGCTACTTTTTTTCCATTGACCACAAAACCATTTTTTTCTGGAGTAACATGGGCATGGAACCCACCATGGATACTATCATATTTTAAGAGATGGGCCAGGGTAGGGGCACTGGCCAAATCATTGATGGCCACAACGGAAATTTGGGGATGATCCTCCAATAATCTAAATAGGGTTCTGCCAATGCGTCCAAAGCCGTTGATGCCAATGGAAATCTGTTTCATTTGATAGGGATGATTAGATAGGTTTGGAACTAGTGAATATGTTTGTGGGCTTTGTACGAGGAGCGTACAAGCGCACCACTTTCCACATGTCTAAAGCCCATTTCCAAGCCTATTTCCTCATATTTTTTGAATTGCTCCGGCAAAATAAACTCTTTTACGGGCAAATGTTTTTTAGAGGGTTGAAGGTATTGTCCAATCGTTACTACATCCACATTGGCTCTGC
>JAUICT010000433.1 GCA_030429325.1 Bacteroidia bacterium | reverse complement strand
GCCCTGTTGTTGAAAAGTGACTTGCGAAGCCCCAACGTCAAGTTCATCTGCTCATCGGAAATATAGGACCCGAACAAAAATTGTGAGATATAGGTAAAAGTCACCTCACCCGTGAAGGTTCCATCCTTGGAAAGGGTAAGGTAGTTGGCCAAATAGCCATAAACGCCGTCCACTTCGTTGGTGTATTCAACATTGTTGCTCTCCACGGCCAAAAAAGTCTCTTCCTCATGAAAAAAAGAGGTGTAGGCATAGATGAACCACGGGGGCAAAATGGTCTTGCTCAGCGTAAAGTCCAATCCGTAGGAGGTACTTTCCAACACATTTTGCTTTAATTCCACCAATGTCTGATTGTCGTTGTCCTGAAAGACCAAATCAGCAATATTGCTTCCGTTGTCCCGGTAATAGATGTCGAAGAAATATTCGCTGTTAATCGTATAGTTGAGGTTAAAATTGTTACTGAAATTCGGGGTGAGCCTTGGGTTGCCCTCTTCATAGTCATTTTCATTGAAGAAAAACCGGAAAGGATTCAAATCGTTGTATTTGGGCCGATTTACATTTCTACCATAATCAAAGGAAAAGCTATGGTTTACCGAAGGGGAATACAATATATACAAAGATGGAAACGGCTCAAAAAAATCCTGGGTGTTGGTCTGGGTCTGGGTCAGGGACCTTCCCTCCGCTTCGGTAAGCTCTCCCCGCAATCCAAGTTTCATGGACCATTTCTCCCAGTTCTTCACAAAGCTCAAATAGGCCGCATATACATTTTCGTCATACAGATATCGGTCGGACAAGGTGGCATCTACCGTATTGCTACTGCCCAAAAAGTTGAAAAAATCCACTCGGCTTTCCGATGCAATGGAAGAGATTTTAGCCCCGGTCTCCAAGGATGCATTGCCAATGGGCGTGGAATAATCCACCTGCCCGGTAAAGATCTCTATATCTTGCCGCGAATCCGAATCAAACCCAAAACTGCGCAAAAACCCGCCACTGGCATCATAATAGTCTGAAGCCAAGTTTTGAAAGGACGTTCCGTTATAATTAGTGTAATGACCGTTGGCGCTCAATCGGGCCCCTTCCTTCTTCAGCTTGTGCACATAGGTCAGGTCAAAGGCCAAGTTGGTGTTGTCCAACATAGCATTGTTGTGTGTCGTGAAAGTCGAATCCAATTGACCGGTTCCATTCCGCATGTCATTGACCAATCGGGTCTGCTGATCCTGATTGGGGTTGAACACCAAATTTGAGGCCAGATTTACACTGTTGCGATCATCAAAATCATAATCCAAAATTAAACTGGCATTGTGGGACTGGGTCTTTTTTATCTGATTATACTTTGTATCCCACTGCGAAAAAACTGTATTGGTGTCGTCCATAAAGTTGATACCCTTATCTGTTTTTCGTATTTCTTTTTGGGGGTTTACACTATAATTGGCAAACAAGTGTAGCTTATCGGTTTTAAAGTAATGGCTCGTACCAAAACTGAACTTCGGAAACACTGCTTGTGTGTAAGTACCGTTTATACTTCCCTTATAACCGGGAACAATGTTCTTGCTGGTAACAATGTTTAAAATAGGTCCACCCTCGGCATCGTACCGAGCCGGTGGGTTGGCAATGACCTCAACGGATTTGATATTGGTTCCCGAAAGACCCTGTAACAAATCCTGTACCTCTTGACCGGACAATTGTACCTTTCTGTCATTCAAATAAACCGTTGCATTTTGTCCACGGATCAATAACTCATCTTGATTAACGATCACTCCAGGTGTACTTTTCAGGATATCCCATGAGGTTCCCTGTGAAACAACCGTATTTTCCACTGAAAAGACCAGTCTGTCTGGAAATCTTTGTAGTTTTGGTCGTTGAGCCGTAACCACCACTTCGTCTAGGGAATTGGTCTCGAGAGGTATAATCAATGCGCCAAGGGAAACATCTTTGGATATGTCCAAAGCCCGAGGTTCTGACCCCCTACCCACATAGCTCGCCTGTAGCAGATATAAGTCGGGTTCAACCCCTTCAAGTACAAATGCACCATCGTCATCTGCCGAAGTTCCTTTTACAAAAGTGGTATCGGTGGCCTGTAATAGCAAAATATTGGCAAAGGGGATGGTTTGGTTCTGTTCGTCCACTACCTTTCCCGTAATCTGATAGGTCTGCCCAAAGAGATTGTTGGACGCCAAAAACACCAATAACAAAATAGAGGTTACGTGCTTCATTTACAGATCGGGTTGAACCTCAAATCTAAGAAATAATTTAAGAGCGATGTGCAGCCCACATTTTCTTATTCATAAAAAAGCATTTGTAGGTAGCTAAAACAGCTATATTTGCAGTTGCTATCAATCTGCTTTTTAGATTGACAACCGATGGATATGGAGAAGATTAGGAATTTTTGCATCATTGCACATATAGACCATGGTAAGAGTACCTTGGCCGACCGTTTATTGGACTTTACTGGGTCTGTTACCGAACGCGAGAAGCAGGACCAATTATTGGACAGTATGGACTTGGAGCGCGAGCGTGGTATTACCATTAAAAGTCATGCCATACAAATGGAGTATGTGCACAATGGGGAAACCTACATCCTTAACCTGATTGATACTCCCGGACACGTGGATTTTTCCTATGAGGTCTCCCGATCTATCGCAGCTTGTGAAGGTGCCCTCTTGGTAGTGGACGCCGCACAAAGTATACAGGCACAAACTATTTCCAACCTGTATTTGGCCTTGGAAAACGATTTGGAAATTATCCCGGTTCTTAATAAAGTGGATTTGCCCAGCGCAAATCCCGAAGAAGTCACCGATGATATTGTTGACCTTTTG
>JAUICT010000432.1 GCA_030429325.1 Bacteroidia bacterium | reverse complement strand
ACTCCATTCAAGGAGGAAAGGTTGGTGGCCAAAGACTCCATTTGGTCTTTCAAGGCTCCTGCATTCTGAACTACTTCCTCATTGATGGAAGCTTGTCTGCTAGCGCTTTCCAACTGTACTTTGTACAAGCTGTTCAAAGACTCCATTTGGGCAGCGGCATGGGACAATTCCTCAGAATATTTTTTGGTATGTTGAATTGCATCTGTGGTTGGAGTGATATTCTTGGCAGCACCTTCAAAACTCTTGATGCTCTCACCCAAGTTGGAGAAAAGCTCAGAATCGATTTTGGCTTCCTTAAGAAGGTCATCCAATTTTCTGGAAAGAAGTCCTTCTGCTTCTTGGGCATCCTTGACCTCATTCTTTTTTCCGTTGGATTGACCATTGGCCAACTCTGGGTACACCAAGGACCAATCGTATTCATCGTCCACAGGTTCAAATGCACTGATTGCGAATATCAATGCTTCAGTAATAAGACCTACCGCAAGAAGAAGTCCACCTGTAAGGGGTCCAAACTCCCAGTGAAGGATCTTGAACAATGCACCAATGATTACCACCGATGCTCCAAGCCCGTAGGCCATGTTAAACAGCTTTTTTGTTGATTTTGACTGTGCCATAATTCTAGTTTTAATTAAGTTATATAAATAAGTATTTGGTTACTGGTTTATTTATATAATGTTCTCTCGTTATTAAAGTCCGCTTCTGCTTCCGTTGGTGGAATCCTCTTCACCCATATAATCCTGTACGGTCCTGAAACCAATGTAGCTTCTTGCGGAATCCTGATATTCATAATCTCTTGTACTTACTTGTAGGAAGTACGCAACATCTTTCCAAGATCCACCACGGATCACTTTTCTTTGGTTCTGTCCTGAACCTACGTTGGGGTTCATGGTAGACAGGTATTCATAGGCTCCTTGATCAAAGCTGGAGCTGGTCCATTCCGATACGTTACCAGCCATATTGTACAGGTTATAGTCATTTGGCTCAAATGATTTGGCCTCTACGGTGTACAAAGCGGCATCTGCTGCATAATCTCCACGCTGTGGCTTAAAGTTGGCCATAAAACATCCCGTGTCACTGATCACATATGGACCACCCCATGGGTATGTGCCTCCTTCAATACCGCCACGGGCAGCATATTCCCATTCAGCTTCGGTGGGCAATCGGAACTGGTTCACGAATTGCTTCCCTCTACTTTTTTGATCATCGTTCTTGAACTTGGTCCTCCAATTACAGAAGGCCTTGGCTTGCATCCAGTTTACCCCAACAACAGGATAATCACTGTAGGCATCGTGCCAAAAATAATCGTTGTGCATGGGCTCGTTGTAGGAATATTCAAAATCCCTGATCCACACTGTCGTATCTGGATAGATCTCCAATTCTTCATGCTTGATAAAATCTTTTCTGCTTCCGGTCTTTGCGCGGGCAGCAGCTTCAATGTCCATCCAACTGTATTTATACTTCAGTTTGGTAACATCTATGGATCGGAGACCATTATAGCTTTCCTCTTCAGGAAGATAGATGGAATCCATTACCTCGGCATAATACTCATCTGGATATTCAGAGGTATCCCATACCAAATCTACATCCTTGTTCAAGGCGCGTCCTTCCGTATCCTTAAAAGCATACTCCCCAATACCTTCATCTTCCGGGCTAATGCCCAATTCGTCGGCCAATATGGCCAATCTGGTCCTTACGATGGAATCCTTTACCCACTCCACAAACTGACGGTACTCACTATTGGTGATTTCCGTATCATCCATATAAAAAGAACGTACGGTAACCGTTCTTGTGGGGGCATTCAATACTTTGGCCTGATCTTCTTCGGCCTTACCCATAACAAAGGCACCTCGTGGAATCAATTCCATTCCATAGGGTTTCTCTGGATGCCATTTTTTCCCTGGGGCCCCAACTAGTTCACCTTTTGACCTTGATTTAGAGCCGCAACTGCTAAGCAAAAAAACAAGTACTATAGATGAAATGAATAGCTTTCTCATACTTTAGGTTAAATTTTCGATTCAAGATTATAAACGGTGCTACACAAATTCATTACTCTCAAAACTAATTTTTGAATAATTTATTGTGTAAGAACAGTCAATGCTTAAAATTTAATTTGTTTAGTTAAAGCCCTTTCTATAGGCCTTGAACCACCTTTCGGGAATGTTTTGGTTGCAAGCATCCAAATAGTCCCCTTCGGTGCAAGGTAATAACGCCACCGAATTTGTTTTAGTATGTTGTGGTAAAATTGATGGTACTTCAACCCACCAGCGTTCGGTAATATGGCTTTTGTAGAACACCAGCTCCTCCGTATCGGTAGGAACCGTGAATTTGGTAAAGTCCTCGCTTTTGGATGTTGGGGTTTCCTGTATCCTGAAACTAAGCCCCTCTATGAAATACCAGATGAGTTGTGCAATCATTTGAAAGGCTTGATGGGTATTCTCCCCTTCGTAAATGCCAAATAGAGACACGCGGTCGCTTATTCCCGCATAGCGGGCAATGGCACAGATTTCCCTCCCCGTAAAACCATTGGGCGAAAAGTTTTTGTGCATGCCCATTTCACTGGCCCTGATGGCGCGCAAATCTAAACTAACTATATCGCTGCTCCTTAAAATGGGTTCCGCCAGTTCTATATTGGACACAATATCTCCCAATCGATAGGCATCAAAAAATAACCTTTCCATTAAATCTATTTCCTCTTGGGCATTAAAATAACTCTGGTACCCAATGTTGGAGAAATTGAAAAGATTATTGGGTTTATCCGTAATGATCCTGCTCATGTACGAATGTGAAGAAATAAGTTCATCGTCCTCCCCAAAGTCAAAACGGCTATCT
>JAUICT010000010.1 GCA_030429325.1 Bacteroidia bacterium | reverse complement strand
GCCCAATCCATTTGGTACCGCTTGTCCATCTATTTTTACTTGCACTTTCAGTACAATGGTTGGATGTTACTGGCCTTGCTAGGATTGTTCCTGTTTGTTTTGGAGCAACGTGGACACATCATCCCCCAAAAAGGGTTTGGTCGTTTTTTTAAAACGATCAACCTGGGAATAATCCTTACTTTTTTCCTTTCTACCCTATGGACAGAGCCATCACCATGGCTGTATGTCCTTGGGGGAATTGGGGCAATTACCCAGATTGTTGCTTTTCTGCTTTATTGGGCACACACCAAAAACGGGATTGAAAAATTGTCTTTAACAAACCTTCAACGGCAACTACTCTATACCGTTGTGGTGCTTACCTGCATTAAGATAGTATTGCAACTAATGACCTCTATTCCCTATTTTTCCCAAATGGCAGCAAAGTACCTCGACTTTACCATTGGCTATTTGCATTTGACCTTTTTGGGAGTCATCAGTTTTGGGCTATTCTTCTTTATGGACTATTTTGGCTTGGTACGAGTATCAAAATCATCCTGCGCACTTTATATGGTAGGATTCTTGCTTACGGAAGTCCTGATTTTCTTCAAAGGGGTTTCGGCTTGGCTGCAATGGAACGTTTTTACTGGATATGCCCTAGCTTTGGTTCTTTGTTCCTTATTTATTTTTTTAGGATTGATGGTGATGGTATTTCATAATAGAACCAAACCATGATTCTTTTTTAAACAATCTAGGAATTTAATATTTGTAATGGTTTACATTTGATTTATCTAGGGTTGTGCTGATAGAAAAAATAATAAAGGACAATTTTGTCCTAGTTAAATTAAACGCTATCTTCGTAGCGTAAGAAACAGTAATAGATGTTCTCAAAAGCATGTGAGTATGGTATTCGGGCAGCGGTCTACATTGCGCTGCAATCTTTGGATGGCAGACGTGTAAGCGTCAATGAAATTGCTGAGGAAATTGATTCTCCCATGGCATTTACCGCCAAAATCCTGCAACAGCTCACCAAGAACAACATTGTAGATTCCGTAAAAGGTCCAACAGGTGGATTTGAAATTGAGCGTGAAGCCATGGATACCGTAAAACTAAGCAAGATAGTGAAGGCCATTGATGGAGATAAAATCTATGTGGGGTGCGGATTGGGTCTAAAGGAGTGTAATGCGGACAAACCCTGCCCTCTACACGACAAGTTCGTAGATGTTAGATCCAATTTAAGGACCATGCTACAAAATACAAGTCTGTACGAACTCGCCACAGGTTTGGAAGTGGGATTGACCTATTTGAAACGATAAAAAAATTTGAATTAATAAAGGATAAATTTATCCGAATTAAAATTGAAACTATGAACAGTACCATGGAAAAAACTATTGGGCAAATGGTAGCAGATGACTACAGGACTGCCCAGGTCTTTAAAGCGCACAAAATAGATTTTTGTTGCAAAGGAAACCGAACCCTATCTGAGGTCGCCTCCAAAAAGGGATTAAACTTAGAGGCTTTGCAGGAAGAGTTGGATACAATCAAAGACAAAAGCCAAGCAAGTCAACCAGATGTTGCTTCTTGGCCTTTGGACTTACTTGTAGATTATATTGAAAAGAAGCACCATCGCTATGTAGAAGAGCACATTCCCATACTCAATCAATATTTAGATAAGCTCTGCAGGGTACACGGGGAACGCCACCCAGAATTGTTCGAAATATTTGAACATTTTAAAGCATCGGCAGGGGAACTGGCCATGCATATGAAAAAAGAGGAACTTGTGCTCTTTCCTTGGGTTCGTAAAATGGTAGAAGGCTTTGCTGATCGTGAAACCTTGGAAGCTCCTCACTTTGGTACGGTACGCAATCCTATTCAAATGATGATGCAGGAGCACGACAACGAAGGGGAACGTTTCCGTAAAATTGCAGCGCTGAGCCAAGATTACACTCCCCCTGCGGATGCCTGCAACACCTATAGGGTTACATTTTCTCTTTTGCAGGAGTTTGAGGATGACCTCCACCGGCACATCCATTTGGAAAACAACATTCTTTTCCCAAAGGCAGAAGCCATGGAGAAAAAACTACTTTCAAATTGATAAAAATGGCGTCAAGCCCCATTAAAAGACACCATGCACTTCAAGGAGTGAGCCGTGAACACCATCACGGCCTGCTCCTCTGTTGGAAAATCAGGACAGGTCTTTCCAAAGAAGTAGAGCCTGAACGGATTAAGGCCTATGTCGATTGGTTTTATGAAACCAGCGTACGTAATCATTTTCAACTTGAAGAAACCTACATATTCCCTATACTGGGAAACGATCATCCCTGGGTAAAAAAAGCACTCACCGATCATCGTAGATTGACTAGGCTGTTCACCTCACCAATCTGTGACACAAAAATATTGGGGCAAATTGAGGAAGAGCTGGAAGCGCATATCCGGTTTGAAGAACGACAATTGTTCAACCATATTCAGCAAGTGGCCAATTCGGCCCAATTGGATACCATAGAAAAACACCATCAACATGAAACATTCAACGACAATACCCATGACCCATTCTGGAACTGATCAAAAATCCAGTAAATTGAAAAAATTCCATAAGCGCCTGTTCCTGGAATTCAAAAAGGGCCAAATGGGCTATGCAACCATAGCCATCATAGGACAAAGTTGCCTAGGTTCAGCTGCCGCCATGGTGCTTTTAATGTCGGAAATGGCTATGATTCCTAAAATGGTCCTGCTCTTTTTTGTCACCATTTTTTGTATGGCCTTCAATGGTGCCGTACTCGCCCAACTGAAACCTATGACCACTTTTAATCTTTTAATCCTTAGTGTAGTATTTAGCACCTTGGTCATTCTTTTCCAGATAATTTAATCTGTTCAGCAACCCAGAAGTTCGGCTCAAGCCATTCAGACAATGTGGACCATACCACTTGGGTCATTGGGTATCTATAATGGGGACCCAGTTTCAGTTAGGACGGACAAAAGGAGAATAGCTTGAGCCGATTTGTTTTGCTCTTCTATTTTCTGTTCTATACATCGTCCCATGATGGAGAACATCTACTCGCCAGACGACCTCCCATACCCTTTGTAATTCGTTTATCATCCAACTTAATATGTATAAATCCATGGCAGAAGTCCTCATAATCTCTTCCATAAAAAGATTGGAATTCAGTCTTTCCAATTTTGGTTTTGACTTATCCATATCCTGAAAATCAGTCCAAGGTATCTTTGCCATAGGCAGACTTGATATAAGTGAAATTTGGGAGGTTTTAAATACAGTTGTTGGGGCTATCTTGGTTTCTACTGCCTATTTTGTGAATTGGAAATTATTACGATAACACGGCATAAACATTGAGTAATACCAACAAATTCAATTAGCTACTTTTTAACAAACAGCCTTAAATTTTTATAATACCTTTAAGGCCCATGCAACTAGATCGCCTTCGAAATAGCATTTCCCTAATTTTACTTGTCCTTTTCCTTACTGGAAAAATGGCTGGATTGCATACATTATCGCATGATGGGGACAATGATCACCGGAGCCACTGCTCGATTTGTGACTTTGTTGTTGTAAATGATTTTACCCCAACAACCCTGACCGGCTCGGACCGTGTAATTGTTAAAAAATGTGAGCTTTATTCCCTCCATAAAGTTAGGGATGGCTATTCCCTCGTTTTTTTTGATGAAACCCCTCTAGATGCCCTAAACTGCAGACCTCCTCCTTTCGTTTAATGCCTTTTTCGCTGTGTATAAACTTGATGAAATCAAGCAATTTCACTAAAAGCTTTTTTCTGCATAGATTATCAATGAACATGTCGATTTCTTAGATCGAACTGAGCCAGAAAAACCTTTTTCATCATTCACCATTGATTCTAGGGTGATTTCGTACACAGCATTTCAACAATACAAGGACAAAAAACGTCTATTAAAAAATGATTTGAATTGATTGGAACTTGAAATGTAACATTAAACGAAAAGATAAAAAATACATGAAAAAATTACCGGTTACTGTGCTCAGTGGTTTTCTTGGAGCAGGCAAGACCACCTTGCTCAACCACATATTGCACAACAAAGAAGGCTTAAAGGTCGCCGTAATCGTTAACGATATGAGTGAGGTGAACATAGATGCCCAACTAGTGGAGAATGAAAACACCCTTTCCCGAACCGATGAAAAATTGGTGGAAATGAGCAACGGCTGCATTTGCTGTACGCTGAGAGAAGACCTAATGATTGAAGTGGAACGGTTGGCTTCCCAGAACCGATTTGATTATCTATTGATAGAAAGTACCGGCATCAGTGAACCCATTCCAGTTGCCCAAACTTTTACGTTTGAAAGTGCCGATGGCAATATTGATCTTAGTCGGTTCAGTTACATAGACACCATGGTCACCGTGGTTGATGCATTCAACTTTCTGAAAGATTTTTCAAGTTCAGACTATCTGGCCACACGTAAACTTACGGACATTGATGGGGATGACAGAACCATTGTAAACTTGCTCACCGATCAGGTGGAATTTGCGAACGTCATCATCCTGAACAAGGTTGATTTAGTGACCGAAGGGCAGCTCAAGGAGCTTTATGCCATTCTCCAAAAACTGAATCCCGAAGCTCGTATCATTCCTGCCAAGGAAAGCAACGTTCCACTTGATGAGGTAATCCACACAAATCTCTTTGACTATGAAAAAGCGGAAGCCTCCGCAGGTTGGATCAAGGAACTGAACAACGAACATGTCCCTGAGACCGAAGAATACGGTATAGGCTCAATGGTCTTTAAAACCAAGAAACCCTTTCATGCAGAACGTTTTCTCAATTTTGTCAATCAACAATTTCCACAGAATATCATCCGAAGCAAGGGTTTGTTCTGGTTGGCCTCTAGACCTCAACAAGCATTGGTATGGAGTTCTGCCGGGGGCTCGTGCAAAGTAGATGCGGCCGGTGTTTGGTGGGCATCCATGCCCTTTGGAGAGCGTATTGGCCATTCTTCTTTTGTTCAAAACCAAGACCTTATAGAATCTGCATGGGATTCCACTTATGGTGATCGCAAGGTTGAGTTGGTATTCATTGGCCAACATTTGGAAAAGGACAAAATCAGAAAAGAATTGAACAATTGCCTTCTCAGTGATAATGAAGTGGAATTATGGAAAAATGGTTTATTGGAAGAAAAAGATCAATGGCCCATTCCAGTTTATAGTTAATAACCCGTATGATAAAAACAAGCAATTTAGCATTCAAATATGATCGCAGCGATGTGGTTTTTAATTTTCCTGATATTTCATTGGGGCCAAATGAGAACCTGTTAATATTGGGTAAATCTGGTATTGGCAAAACCACCCTATTACATCTGCTGGCAGGCCTTCTCTCTCCAATAAGTGGAAGTATTGAGATTGATGGTGTTACCATACACACGCTTTCCGAACAGAAAATGGACAAGTTTCGAGGGCACAATATTGGTTTGGTTTTCCAAAAAAACCATGCTATACGGTCTTTAACAGTTATGGAAAATCTAAAGACCCGGCTTTTTTTTGCAAAAAAACCTATTTCCAAGACTGCCATTACAGACCTACTGGAACAATTGGAGCTTACCGATTGTAAATACCATGGTCTGGCAGAACTGAGTGTGGGACAACTTCAACGACTGGGAATTGCCATGGCAATGATTCATCAGCCTCAAATTATTTTGGCCGATGAACCAACCTCTAGCTTGGATGATGACACTTGCACAACAGTCATGAAATTGTTGATGGAGCAGGCAAATGCCAATAATGCCAATCTTATAGTAATTACCCATGATCAAAGAATAAAATCTTTGTTCAATAATACTCTGACATTATGAACATTTGGAAAATAAGCTTTAGAAATTTTCAGTACAAGCCTTTGTTTACAGTACTCAGTGTTTTGGTGTTGTCTATAAGCATTGCATTACTGCTCGGAATCCAACAAATGGATACCACATTCCAAAAACAACTGGAAAACAATGTAGGAGACGTTGATATGGTTGTGGGTGCCAAGGGAAGTCCGTTGCAACTGGTCCTCTCATCTGTAATGCACATAGACAATCCAACGGGCAACATCAACTATGATGAGGCCCAAAAAATAGCCAAAAATCCATTGATAAAATTGGCTGTGCCCATTTCATATGGCGATAATTACATGGGTTACAGGATTGTAGGGACCAACAACGACTTTAGTAGTCTGTACGGGGCAGAATTAGAAGATGGAAGGGTTGTGGAAAAGCCTTTTGAAGTAGTGCTAGGTGCCACTGTGGCCACACAGTTAAACCTTAACATCGGGGATTCCTTTCTAAGTTCCCATGGCTTGGCAGAAAACTCAATAGATGAACATTCAGAACCTCTGACCGTAGTTGGTCTGTACAAACCCACCGGCCAAGTTATAGATCGACTTATCATCTCCAACCTAGAAACCATATGGCTAGCACATCACCATGAAGAAGAGGGCCTTGAAGAGGAACATACTGAGGAGGATGGGCACGAGGAAGGACATGCACCTGAAGAAGATCACAAAGGCGAACACTCGGATCATGAAGCAGAAATCACTTCCTTGTTGGTCTCGTTCAGGGGCCCTGTTGGACTTTTGTCAATGCCAAGAAACATCAACACCACCACCAATTTACAGGCTGCCATTCCCAAATTTGAAATGGATAGACTTTACCAGTTTACCGGTATTGGTGTTACAACGGTAACTTGGATCGCCTACATTATTTTAATCATTTCCTGTATTACCATATTTGCCAGCATTTACAGGATGATACGAGAAAGAGCCTTTGACCTTGCCCTGCTTCGCACTTATGGATCAAATACATTTCAACTGGTAAAAATGGTGGCCTACGAAGGGTTTCTCATTGTTGGCATTGCTTTTTTCTTTGGAATTTTATTCTCTCAAACAGGATTATACTTCATTTTTAAGATGATTGCACAGCAATATAAACAACATATCCCCTTTGAAATACCATTCCAAAGTGTTCTGCAAACAGGAGCACTGGTATTTTTCATGGTAATGCTATCCATTGGCCTTGCCATATTTCCAATTTTAAAAATGAACATATCCAAAATTCTAAGTCATGAAAAATAAAATCTTAAGTGTAATTTTAGTATTGGTCTGTACCGCTACCCTACAAGCCCAAAAAACAATTGGTTGGGATGATTTGGCCCAGGTTGATTTCTCCATAAAATTCATTCCATCCTTCGGAGCAGAATTCTTAGTACCGAATTTTTCAGACCACGTACTCGCTTTAGATGGAAAAGAAGTAATGATTGTGGGATACTTTATTGACGTTTCTCCATCGGAAAATGCCTATGTACTGTCAAAAAATCCAATGGCATCCTGCTTTTTCTGCGGAACTGCAGGGCCGGAAACCGCCGTTGAGGTTCAATTTGATTCCGCCCAGTCCTTTAAAATGGATGATGTGGTAGCCGTGACCGGTAGGTTAAAATTAAATCCGGACGATGTAGAACACTTCAATTATATCCTCACTGATTGTGAGGCACAACTCATGAAATAAATCAAAAAACATATAAAGTGAAAAGAAGAAACTTTTTTAAAAATGGAACCTTGGGAGCAATCGGGGCTTCTCTCTTTACTCCTTTTGAATCCCTCAAGGCATCCAATTTTGAACATACTTGGAAGCGAAAAAAAGCAAAAAACATCATTATGCTCGTCAGTGATGGTATGAGTACGGGCACCCTTAACATGGCCGACCTGTACCTTTCCCGAAAAACCGGAAAAGGAAGTGCCTGGTTGAATCTATACAAGGAGAACAAAGTTTCCCGGGCACTTATGGATATGGCATCGGCCAGCTCCATTGTTACAGATTCCGCTGCGGCCAGCTCTTCTTGGGGTGGTGGGGCCAGAATAAATAATGGCGGTTTGAACATGGGTATCAATGGTGAACCCCACCTTCCTATTTGGCAAAAATTCAAAGCCGTTGGAAAAAAAACCGGCTGCGTGACCACGGTTCCCATCACCCATGCCACCCCAGCTGGGTTTTGCATCAACCAAAAATCCAGAAACGACCAAGCTTCCATAGCCGAAAAATATCTCGAGCACGGTTTTGATGTTTTAATGGGCGGTGGTAACGAATACTTTTCTTCAGATAAACGAAAAGACCAAAAGGATATGTATGCTGCCTTTGCGAACAAAGGGTATGCCGTGGCCCATTCGCGTAGCGAAATGTTATCAGCGCCAATGAATAAAAAATTACTAGCTGTTTTTACGGATAATGGCCTCCCCTATACCAAAGACAGGGAGAACAATAAGGAGCTTATGGAAAGTACGCCCAGTTTGGCAGAAATGACCAAAAAGGCCATCGAAAGCCTCAGAAATTCCCCTCAAGGTTTTGTGCTTCAAGTAGAGGCGGGTAAAGTGGACTGGGCCGCCCATGCCAATGACATTGCAGGACTCCTCTATGATCAGATTGCCTTTGATGAAGCCATTAAAGTGGCCATGGATTTCGCAGAAAAAGACGAGGAAACCTTGGTGATTATCACCACGGACCATGGCAACGCCAATCCAGGGATAATTTATGGTAAATATGCCAATGATAACTTCGATTCCATCCATAATTACAAGCATACCAATGAATGGATCCTGAACGGCATCGGTAAAGAAACATCGGTCAACGGTGTAAAGGAACGTGTGGAATATGCCAACGGATTTGCATTGACCGATGAGGAAGCAAAAACGCTATTGTCCTACTACGATACCTTACAGCCTGAAGAAGGGTTGTACAATCCAAAGAAATTACCATTTAAGGCATTGGCGGAAATCCAAAAGCAGCATAATTCCGTTGGCTGGATCAGTATGCAACACTCAGCCGATTATGTGGAACTGGCCATGTATGGTCCCGGAAGTCAATCATTGAAACCCTTTATCAAAAACACGGAACTGCATTATTTTATGCTGGAAGCAGCAGAGGTAGAAAATAACTTTTAGAAAAGCATAAAGTGTCTTCAAGGTTCCGAAAAGGTTCAATGCCAAAAACGGCTAGGGTTTGTCCAGTACAAAAGATTCCAACATCGCATTGAAGGAGTCCGAATATTCCCAAAATGCAGCATGACTTTGAATGGCCTCGATTTTTGCTCCCGCAGCATTTATCTTGAGCCATTCTTTTACTTGGGGATACCAAGATTCCCTTACCATGAACAACATGGGTACTTCATTGAGCTTGTGGAACACATCATTATAATCACTCGTGAGCCCATCAATGTAAAGACTTATCGCAACATCTTTAGGGGTCATCTTCATTTGATTGAGCATCCATTCCTTTTCATCGTCTTCAAAATCCTCAACAAGCATCCAATCCACAATACCATCAAGATATGCATCGTAGCCACCAATCAAACTTTTAAGGCTTCCCCTATAATCTTCAAATGTGCCATATACCCATTCCTCTTCCACATTCCCAATCCATTTGGGAGGCTCATCAATAAATACCAAATGGCTAAGGTTTTCGGTTCCATATCTTTTTACATATTCATACATGGTGGCACAGCCACTGGACCAACCTACCAAGACCACGTCTTTTAGTCCCATCGCTTTTATGATTCCATCCAAATCATCGGCATGGGTCGCGTAGGTATTTCCATTACTGGTCTTGGAGGATTTCCCTTGTCCTCTTGGATCGTAGGCGATAACCCGATAGTTATCTTTAAAGTAACTCTGTTGGTTCTTGAAAAACTTGGAGGTCATGGTCCAACCAGGGATAAATACAAAGGCCCTGCCTTGTCCTACATCTTCAACAAATATTGAAATACTGTCGGACCCGACTTGTATAAATCGGTCCTGTCCGTGGGTAATAACAGCTATGAAGAAAAGGAAAAGTGTTGTGGTTTTCTTAATCAAAATCATCATATATAAGTTTAGGAATGGATTCTTTATAATTAATTTGAAGGTAATTATGTCCTTTGACCAACTTGCCAAAACCTTCAGGTGTAATCTCTGGTTTTTCTGGACCAATCAGTGTTGCTATATCTCCTATTTTTACTTGGGTATTATCTCCCAATGAGATATTTGTGTGATTGGCATTTACATTGATGACAGGATATAATGTTCCGTTTAAAAGTACTTTAGCTCCGTTTTCCGCACCACTATAGTAGCCGTCTCCCCAACCAATGGGCAATGTTGCAATCCACTCGTCTTTAGTTACTTTATAAAACCTTGAAAAACCAATGGTATCTCCAGCCGATAGTTTTTCAAGACGTATTACACGAGACTTTAAGCGATACGTAGGCATTAGCGGCCATTTTTTGGACAAACCCATTTTGGCCAATGGGTACGAACCGTGAATTAAAATACCCGGTCGTACCATATCTTGATGTGAACTGGGTAAGTCTATCAGCGAAAAAGAAGGTGCCAAATGTGTTTTTCCCACATTGACACCCTTTCTTGATAATTTTTGAATTAATTCATTAAAAATTCTGATCTGCTCTTTGGCAAAGTCCTTTGGTGTGGTCAACGTAGAAAAAGTATACTTAATATTTAAGCCTAAACTACTAGACGCTTCGGTTGCCAGCTCAAATGCTTGGTTGAAAGGAATTCCCATTCTTCCCAAACCCGTATCAATATAAAGCGCTGTACTTATTTGCTTTTTTGAGTTATTGGATAAGCTTTTAATTTTTTGCAATGCATGTTCGGAAAAAACACTCAGAACAATGTCATTTTCAACTAGGTCTTTACCTAAGCTTTCATCAAAATCGCCCATAAGCAGTATGCTTTTTTTGACTCCAGCTTTTCTTAAAGCCAATGCTCTATCGGCTTTAACCAATGCAAAGCCTTCTATATGGGCATTTGTGTCCAATATTTTGGCCACTTCAACATCCCCTAGACCATAAGCATTGTTTTTTATGACTGCCAAAACAGGTTTTTGGTTGGCCATTGCGCTAATCATGTCAGCGTTTTTATGGTAAGCCTCTTTTGATAGCTCCAGCCAGAAATCAGCACTATTCTCTTTGGGTAAATTAAATTTACTCGTAGCGGTTGATCCCCACAATGAGGAAGGTAGCGCAACTACACTAGCTGTTAAAGCTACATGTTCCATGAATTTTCTTCTACTTGTATCCATATGCATTACTTTATTATTTCTAAAAATTATACCCTACTGTAAACAAAACTCTTCTTGGAGGTTGTGGCAACCAGTAGTATCCAAATGAATTAAAATAGGTGCGTTCATCGGTTAAATTTTCAATATTCATACGTAGTTGAATTTTTTTGGTTTCGTACCCTAGAGCCAAAGACATTTTTGTGTTTGCGGGATGTAGTTGTGCATCAGAGTTTGCTTTATCTCCAAAATATTGCGCTTGATGAAAAATACCATATCCTAAAGACAGTCCTTTAAGTTTATTAACAAAGGCATAATTTGACCATAAACCGATACTATGGTTGGGTGCATTTTCCAGTTCGTTACCCTCTTCAAAAACGATGTCATCCAAAATCTCGGTTTGTAAATACGTGTAGTTTCCTTGAACGCTTAATTCATCCGTAATCCTACCACTAAAATCCAATTCTATTCCCCGGCTTCTTTGCGCTTTGGATATGTATAGGATATGGCCATCTATGGACACCTCGGAAGGATCATATGAGAGTCCACTTTCATCGGCCAGTTCAGTAAGAATAAAGCTGGGTTGATTTTCTTTTCTTAATTCAAAGGCAGCCAAAGTAACCCCTAATCTTTCGTTTAAGAAATTGGCTTTAACTCCTGCTTCAAATTGTTTTCCTAGGGTTGGGTCCAAAAATTCTTCCGGTTTGTATCGATGCCTTCCATTTACCTCAAAACTTTCTGCATAAGAAGCATAGAGTGAAACGTTTGGCTTTAATTTGTATAACAGTCCAAGTCTTGGGATGACTGGTTTATCGACCTCGTTTTTATAATCTGCCGGTCTTTCCGATTCCCTGTCGTAATTCCTATCTCTTTTGTACCAGTTGAATCGTAATCCCATCAGTACATGTAATCTATCGTCCATGAGCATTAATTGATCTTGAAGGTTAAACCCTGTACGTGATAGCGTATCTTTATAAGGGTTTGGGTCTGTGTTCAACTCAAATAGATTATTAATGATGGTTGGGTCCGGATTATCAAAAGACCCTATAGCATTTGGAAATCTTTGGTAGGTAATTCTATCGGTAGAGAAAGTGTAATCAAAACCTGCAAACGCGTTATGTTTTACCGATCCTGTATTAAACTCATAACTAACTTCCAACAAATTGGCAAAGTTTACCAAATCATTGAAAGTTGCCGAATTTCCAAATTCGATAACGTGCTCATTTAGTAAAAGATCTTGCCCTCCATTCACTACTTCTACATCCAATCTGGTTAAAGAAGGGTGATTTTCAGGGTCGGTCGAATCTATCCCAAAAGAGCTAAGGGGAACGACATCTCCGGGGCTGTATACCCAATTTTGCCAAAGACCTCTGTTCAATCTAGGTACTGATTGGTACTGATTTGTAAGCCGTAACTGTAAATTAGGGGTCAACTTATATTGAAGCGTTGATACCAAGCTTGTTTCCGTGAATTCATTTCTACTAGCTGGATTGCCATAGAACCTATTGTACGGGACGCTTCTAGCTTCTTCCAGCGTAACACTTGGCACAAAAATACCTGAATCTTCTACGCTGCTATCGTCCCTAAGCAAGCCTTCGACAGTCCACGAGAAATTATTGTTTGGCTTATAAGAAAATGAAGGTGCCAACATAATATACTCATTACTGACATGGTCACGATAACTATCGGCCTTTTCATAGGTTGCATTCACACGCATAGCCAAAGAGCCACTTGCATTGAGCACTTTATTAAAGTCCAAGGAGGGTCTTACCAAACCCCAAGAGCCAGTTGTGTACTTTACTTGAACAAAATCAAAATCCTTTGGTTTTTTGGTCACAAAATTTACTACACCACCCGGGGAAACATCGCCATATAATACCGAGGCCGGCCCTTTTAATATTTGTACTTCTTCTATGTGATCGGAAAAGTGATTTCCTTCATTGGAAATAAGCAATCCATTTCTACGGTAGTTGGCATCATTGAGTAAAAATCCTCTAGCAGAAATTTCCAGCCTACGAGAACCGTTTCCCCAAGCTGCGGTATTTTGTATGCCGCTTACGTTTCTAAAAACTTCTCTTAAATTAATTATTTGCTGTTGTTTAAGCACGTGCCGATCAACCACCTGGACTGCCATTGGTATATCAATCAATTCCATATTGGAACGGGTTGCTGACACTATTTTTTTGCGCTGGCCCAAAACCACAATGTCATCCAGTAGGTTAAGTGATTCTTCAAGGACAAAATTGGCCGTACTTGTTTCTCCGGCTGAAACCGTTATCTTTTGACGTAAGGTTTTATATCCCAACATACTCACAGTAATTACGTACTCCCCAGGCTCTAATGCGTTAAGGCTATAGGTTCCGTCTTCATCGGTAACAGTACCTGTTTGATTATCAATCGCCAAATTTGCCAGATATATAGGGTGAGAGCTTTGATCGGTAACTTTTCCGGTGATTTTTCCTGTGTCCTGGGCAAAAAGATTATTACTAATAAAAAGTATTATTAATAGTAAAGTATATTTTTTCATTTAATAGGTTGATTTCTAGTGTTTGAAGATTTAATTAATAGACATTGAACAGAGATTACTGACTCATTGTTCTCTGAGTACAATCATGAAACCAATGAAATTTCAAAAAGAATTAATTGGTATACTACTCTTTTTAAAAGAGTGAATACCGTTTTTGTTGATTGGAAAGTATTTACATGAATGGGTGTACCTACCGCCTTATATCATAAGACATGTAAACACTAATGATAGATTTATTTCTTCGAAAATGTAGAAGTGTAAACTATAAAAAATGAGGAGGAGGTCTAGAGAACAGTTTCTCTTTTTTCAGTGATTTTTTTGAAACAAAATCATAATTCTTCTCTACTTCAAGAGTAGAATGTTCAAAGTATGTTTGTGAATCGTATTCTGAAGCATCACTAATTTGCGGAGCAAAATTAGCTACCGTTACATATTCACAGACATGACACTCCGAAACATTATCATCTTCATGAACAAAAACATGAAAACTCACTACTTTTAAAGAGAGGTAAATGACAATGCATAAATATGCTATATAAGTATTTAACTTATTATTAGTCATAGAATGCTAAGTTACGTAATAATGGAGGCATTTAATATGAAAACTCACAAATTAAGTTTTATTCTTGTTGTGTAAGCTTCACTTAAAATCGGACCGATTGGGATTAGACAAAAAGTTTAATTTTAACAGTCAGATATACAGTTTTAAATGAAATCAATCGAGTGCACAAAAAAACACTGAAAATCATACGATTAACAGTGTTTTGATTTTACTTAAATAAGGTAAGTCGGGATGACTGGATTAAGAAAGTCATCACAATACGCTGCATACCAATAATTTACACTTGTCATCAAAACTGATTCACCGAATTCTAAACTAGGTTCAAATCAGTACATTCTGATGCAAAATTTATGGGTGTTTTGCTATTCCCAAATTTAACCTAATTGTAAAAAACTTCAAAATGTATTCTAAACATAGCTCTATCTATATTATTCTTAACTCCTTTTTCGCGTATTCCATAGCTTCCATTTCAACTTTTTATGAATGCTGCCGATTTTGCAATTTTCCGATAATCACACACTATGAAAAAGCCATCTTTGCTTCAAAAAGACTATGAATATCCACTTGTTTTCCTCAACTTGAATGATCGGTGATAATAAACCAACTTCCCTTCTCCTTTTTTATAATGACCGAAAACCAACTTCGTAATAGTTATTCGCGACCTTTGAATTTTTAGTTAAAGCGACCTGTTACGAAATATAGCTTTTTTGATTGTCTTCAAAGGTTGAACTCATCAAATTGGAGGTTTCCCATTTTTCCTTTGGGGAAGTATGTTTTGTATTTGGAAATGGTATTGTCATACCCAAAAGTTACCCTACCTGAGGAGATATAGTCTGAATTTTATCCGAAGTGGAACATGCTTGCCTATAGAACTCAATATCTTGGTCGTTCCAGCAAGTTTCTTGTTTCTTAAAATTTGCTAGGATGAGTTCTTCATCTTTGTTAAGGGTTGCCTTTTGAGCATGTACGTTTATCATGCAAAAACTGAGTAGAATAATGTATCCATCAAATACTTAAAATATTTACACTGCCCCACAATTGCTCCCCCATCCAATTGTTGAGTTGTAAAGTAAATCTGAAGTGTTTATTTGGGGAATGTCTGACCATGCAACAAATCGGTCTACCTCCACCTCATCGATATCCTTTGACATAGACGGTCCTACTTGTGGTTGTTATTCCACCCAAAACACCCTCCCTAGTGTTTTCAACAATCAAACGATGATCCCATGGCGTCTGTTCCGCCGGTTGCAGCCACATGGTCTGTATGCTCTTCCCTTGCATCCAATTCCCTGTCAGTGGGTCTTGAAATGGATAAGAGGTAGTAATTACCAATCTATCCCCTTCCCATGTCGTTGTGGATGTAGGCATAATATCCGATCGGCCCACGTCCACTTTGTTCTCTGTCTTAGATCCATCAAGGGTATATTTGTATTTTACCAAAGGTTGTA
>JAUICT010000431.1 GCA_030429325.1 Bacteroidia bacterium | reverse complement strand
ACCATGATAAACTGCAGCTCTCCTTTTTCATAGATCCCCCGGACCCCTTTCTACGGCTGCAGGTGACCCATGTGTACCAAGGCATACTGGTGCGCAACCAATGTTGTGCCCCATGTTGCGGGTAACCCATAAAACCAATTGTAGGTTTAGTTTCTTTTTAAGTATGTGTCTTGGTGCCCTCCACCAAACCTAAGATTTGTTGTTCCCAACGGATTTTATTTGTTCAGGGCAAAATTTACAATGCTTTCAACATGGATTTTTGTTGTATCGAATACAGGAAAGTCAAAATCATTCTGATCAATGAGCATGGGTATCTCAGTACATCCTAAAATAATTCCTTCGGCTCCTCTTTTCTTTAATTCATTGGCATGCCGTATAAATTTCAATTTGGATTCCCTGCTTATTATTCCTTTTCCAAGTTCATTCTTTACAATATTTTGGATTTCCTCAATATCTCCTTTATCTGATGGAATGATGGTTTCAATTGTATATTCCTCCAGTTTATTTCGGTAAAAATCCATTTCCATGGTAAATTTTGTACCCAATAGTCCAACTTTCTGAAGTCCTTGTTTTTGTATTTCTTCGGCTGTGGCAGATGCAATATGGATAATGGGAACATCAATTTTCGATTGGATCTCGTCAGCAAACAAGTGGGCCGTATTGGCGCACAGGACAATGCAATCAACCTTATTCGAGATCAAACTGTTACAGGCCTTGAAAATAAGGTCGTAGGAGTTCGTCCATCCCTTATCTTGGATATCGGCAAAATTCAGGGAATACAGTATACATTCAGCTGAGCTCAGTCCTCCCAATCTTTCGTTGATGCTTTGGTTAATATATGTATAGTAGTCCAAGGTTGACGTCCAACTTATTCCACCCACCAATCCTATTCTTTTCATTTTTGATGTATTCTTTTTCTAGCTTGTTACCAAAGGTAAAGCATAAAAGCAGGCGGATTAACATTACTTCTAGTTTAGCAAAATACCCCGTTCAACAAAAAAACGGCTCGGGTTACCCCAAACCGTTATCAATTTTATGCGTTTGCTCTTTTATTTTCCTGTCAGTTTGGAGAATTAAGAGCCATCCTGTTTCCTTCAGAGTCAATAAAAAGGGCAAAGTATCCGCTGTCGTCCGCGTGGGCTGTTTTAGGGACTATCGTTTGCCCGCCATTTTTCTCTACCCTATCCAATACTACTTGGAGATTTTCCCCGGCGTTCAAGTACAGGGTCACTCCATCTGCCGATGGTTTATATCCGTCTGCTTGGATTATGACGCCTGTTACCATTTGTCCTTCATAGGGCAATATTCCCATTTGCATACCATCAACATCCATTTTTTCTATGTTGATGTCCAACAGAGCTTCATAAAAATTAATAGCCCGCGAAATATCCGTTGCCGGAATCTCAAACATTGAAATATAACTTTTCATATCATTTACTTTTGAATTTGTATTGCACGAAATAAGGCACAGTGCAGAGACCATCGAAGCTAAAAGTATTCCTTTGACTGCCATTGGTGTGTTAGTTATTATCCAAGAGCAAAAGTAAATGTGGGCAAGAAGGCAAAATAGTAGAAATGCGACACCACAGACTTATTTGTAGAAAAGTGCGGATAGGGCCATATGTTCATTGTCCAAAAACTCCTTTGGCGTGATCCCAACAAAGTCTTTAAAATCTTTTATGAAATGGTTTTGGTCAAAATAGTCATTTTCGTAAGCAATCTCCGTCAATGTTTCTGATTTTTTGTTGAGCAATAAATGTAAAGTCGCTTGCAGTCTAATGGCCTTGCCCAGCTGCTTGGGACTAATGCCGATTTGTTTTCTAAAATGCCTTTCAAGCTGTCTTCTTTTTGAAATGTCTTCTTTTAAAATAGCATTTATGGGAGTAGCTCCGTTTGTTTTGAGCAGGGCATCAACGGTTGATTTCACGATAGTACTGACCGTATTCTTTTTGTTGAGTTGCTTTAGCAGAAAGCGTTCAACAATAGTAATCCGATGTTGTGTATCGGTTGCATCCATCATTTGTTGTTCCAGTTCATAGGCTTCTTCTTGTCCAAAAAGTTCTGAAATGGGTGTTTCCTTGTCAACCAAGTTTTCAAGTGGTGTCTCTACGAAGTTTACAAATCCAATAGGATAGAAGCATATGGCAAACGTGTCAACGTTACCAACAGGCAAAATGAAATATGATTTTGTCCGCTGTCCCATTAGCATTACATTCGGATGAAGGACAAAGTCGTTTTCCGAAGTATACCTTCTGATCTTATCACCAAAATTGAAAGTCATTTCTATACAGCCGTCAGGAATAATTTTTTGCTTTTGGTTGTTTGGGTCAAAAGGCACCTCCAAGGTCCAATAAAATTTGACTATGGACTCCAAGTCTTTATGTGGCTTGTAGGTCTGGTAGTTCATTTATGCAATCTGTTTGTTGAAGTGAAGGAACGTTTTAGGCTATGGGTAATTGCTGAGTTCAGCAGTTATTTTAGTAAATCAATTATAACATTTCCCCTTTTTCTACCTGTGTCAACATATTCGTGGGCTTTTACTATTTCATCAAGCTTAAAGGATTTGTCAATAAAAGGTTTTAATGCTCCGTTTTCAGCCATATTTTTTATCAACTTAAGGTGCTCATCCTTCTCTTTTGTCAGCATTTTAACCGAAACGAAAACACCTCCGGTTTTTAAAACTTTTTTTGCCTTCGCTTTCGTAGTTTTTCCAACCGCATCAAAAATCACATCAAATTTCTCACTGCCTTCAGAATAATCCTCTTTCTTATAATCCATAAGGCTATCGGCTCCCAATGATTTTACCATTTCAAAATTCGAAGCACTGCATACCCCTTTTACGCTTGAA
>JAUICT010000430.1 GCA_030429325.1 Bacteroidia bacterium | reverse complement strand
CTTATTAAGGCATCCCAACAAAAATCGGGAAGGATCCCCCAAAAAATCGCCCAATGGAACCTCCAAAAACTACAACCATTCAATAGTGGCTTTCTCTCTGGGTTTGTTACCGAAAAATATACCATCCCGTTGAAAGATGGGCACCTCCATTCCAAAGATGTGGCCCGAGACATTGCCATGCGCTGGTGCCGACAGGATATCGGCGGGGATACCCAACGTGTGACCCACATGGATATGGAGCTCTCCGAAGAGACCTTCAAACATATTTTGTTGCCCGTTTATGTAAGTGCTTATCGCTATAAGGGCAAGGAGTACAATTTCTTTATCAATGGTGAAAATGGACAGATTTCCGGTACCCGGCCGTACAGTGCTTGGAAGATTTTCTTGGCTATTTTGGCGGCACTTCTGGTTATTATGATAATTGTTTTTCTATCAAATAAATAAAATATACATGAAAAGACTTCTTATACTCTTGCTTCTAATCCCCACTGTTTTATGCGCTCAGGATGGAAAAATCATCTCCAAAAAACCTTTACCAATTTCTGATTCCATAAAAACCCGTTTGGCAGAAAGTGTTCCGCAATTGGATGCTATCCAGTTTTCAAAAATCACATATTTATCAGATGGTCTTAAAGTTACTGGGTATGTTGCCGAACCAAGAGAAGAAGGAAAATATCCCTGTATAATCTCCAATCGGGGTGGCAACAGGGAATTTGGAGAATGGAATCCATTGAGCGTTGCGTTTTTTATGGGCAAAATGGCAAGCTGGGGATATGTTGTGGTTGCAAGCCAATATAGAGGAAATGATGGCGGTGAAGGCATTGAACAGTTTGGTGGCGACGATCTGAATGACGTATTGAACTTAATACCTGTTTTAGAACAAATGCCAAAATCCGATACCGCTCGGATTGGAATTGAAGGAGGCAGTAGGGGCGGAATGATGACGTATTTGGCCATGAAAGAATCATGCAGGTTTAAAGCGGCTGTGGTTGTCGCTGGAGTGGCAGATGCCCATCTCAATATTAAAAACAGACCCGAAATGGAAAAACATGTGTTTTCAGAATTGGTGCCAAATTATTGGGGCGACAAAGAAAACCAACTAAATAAAAGGTCTGCTGTACAATGGGCAGATGAAATGTGCAAAACCACTCCTCTTTTGGTTATGCACGGTAGTGCGGATTGGCGTGTTTCCGCAGAGGAATCCATGAATTTGGTAAGTAAATTGTATAAATATAAACATCCAACAAGGTTTATTTTATTTGAAGGCGCAGATCACGGCATTCGGGAATTCCGTCAGGATATGTTCAATGAAATGAAACGACATTTTGACCTGTATGTAAGAGATGGCTCACCCTTGCCTGAAATGGAACCTCACGGCCGCTAATTTTCCCAATCCTCTGATTTTCAATATTTTTATTTGGTATCTTTAAGCATGTCCAAGCCTATTTCACTGATATCAATTTTTGTGCTGCTCAACATGGGTATTGGGCGTATGTTCCAAGTAAGTTTGGGAGCAACCTGCTTTTCCGAATTGACCATTTTGGCCGTGACCAGCTTTGTTTTTTGGACCTTCTCTGCCCAACACATAAAAGTTTGGGCCCAAAACTGGGAGCAAAAACCTTTCGGAAAAACCTTGGCCCTTCAAGGAGGGTTGGGCATTACCGCCACGGCAATGAACATTCTTATCGGACAGGTTTTGGTAGTTTTTATGATGACCGTGGTATACCGCTGTGCTTCCCCCAGTTTTAATCTATTGCATGCCGGGCTTACCAACAATATCGCCGTTAACCTATTCTGCTATTTTGCGCTCCTGTTTTACTTTGTAAACAAGGAACACAACCAAAAAATTGAAACTCCAATCGCACCCATTTCAGGAAAGAAAATTCAAATTGAAGTGTCCAGGAACGGCTCCCATTTTTTACTGATTCCTGAAGAAATCATCTATATTGAAACCAGCAATAACTGCATTGTGCTCCATACGGAAAGAGGGGTTTTTGTAAAATACCAAAGCCTTAGGTCAGTGGAGAAAATGCTCGGTTCAAAAACCTTTAAACGGGTGCATCGTTCCTATTTGGTGAACGTGGATTTTATGGATTGTCATCAAAAAAACAGCAATGGTGATGGGGTGCTCCACTTAAAAAATGGGGACAAAATTAAATTCAGCAGGACCTACCGAAAGAACCTAGTGGAGGTTTAACGGCATCGACCTGCCCTTATTTTTCCGCAGCTTACCCAGTGTTGTTACATCTCTTGTATTACTCCTGCTACATTTGGAAAACTGAACACATGAAGACTTTTCTGAGTGTAACCATCGGATGTTTTGTCCTATGGTCCTGTATCTCCAAAACGGAAACCGAAACAGAACAAAACCATAGCAAAGGGCAAGACCGGCAACTCCTAACCCAATTGAAAGAAGTGAAATGGCCCAAAGCCTATCGGGAACAGGACACTCTATTACTCGATTCCATATTGGGAAACGATTTTCAAATGATAGATGATCAAGGGAACTGGTCCGATAAAAAAGGAGAACTCGCTTGGATCAAGGAACACGCCAGCACCCACGATTCCTTTTTTTATGAAATAAAACGCTTGGACATCCTGCCCAACGGCACAGCCATGATCTGTGGTACCGGGCATATCTTCAAGGACTCCATCAAAACCATATATCAGTCCAGCAATGTCTTAATAAAAAGGGAAGGGCAATGGAAGGCGATTGCTTCCCATGTATCCGGCATCAAACAAGTACCCTAAACCTTAAAGTTCTGATAATGTCTCCCTAAACAAATCCATATTTTAGTATTTTCCCTAAAAATCCTCGTTCAATGAAAATGTTTGTGGGGCTTTTGCTGTTGGT
>JAUICT010000429.1 GCA_030429325.1 Bacteroidia bacterium | reverse complement strand
AATGGAAATATCGCTGACCGTTCTTTTTTTGCTGCGCGCATCGGCAAAACCATAAAGGGCCACTACCGATACGGACAGGAATGCCAATTTTATGTAATCCCAATTAACTCGCATAGGTCAATTCTTTTTTTATCTTGGGCACTTCCAATCCTATATCTCCTGCTCCAATGGTGACCAAGACCCCTGTTTTACATTTTTTTATTTCATCAATCAAATCAGATTTGGAGACCAGTCTCTTATTTGGATTGCTGATTTTCTCCAACAGCCAATTAGAAGTTATCCCAGGAAGAGGTTCTTCACGAGCAGGGTAGATATCCAACAACAAAATTTCATCAAATTGGGAAAGACTTGCTGCAAAATCATCTGCAAAATCCTTTGTTCTTGAAAATAAATGTGGCTGAAATATGGCGGCTACTTTTTCCTTGGGATGCATTTCACGTATGGCTTGATGAACCGCATCGATTTCTGTGGGATGGTGCGCATAATCATCTATAAAAACAAAGTCTTTTTCTTTGATCTGATAGGAAAACCTTCGTTGCACTCCCTTAAAACTTTCCAATGCCTTGGCCAACTGTTGTGGTGAACAGCCTGTCTGCTCCGCCATGGCAAAAGCAGCCAATCCGTTGAGCAAATTATGCCTTCCCGGTTTATTGAACTTCACATCTGCAAGCCTACCCGAAGGAGTGACCAAATCAAATATGTAAGTCCCTTGTTCCGTTTTGATATTTTCTATACAATAGGCCGAACCATCCTCTATACCATAGGTAATACCCTCCATGGGCAATCCGTTGCGCACAAAGAGGAGCCCTCCGGGTTTCACCTGTCCTGCAAATGCCCTAAAAGTATCTTCCAATTGTTCCTTGGTCCCATAAATATCCAAATGATCGGCATCCATGGAGGTTATGCAGGCCACATTGGGGAACAATTGCAAAAAGGAACGGTCAAATTCATCGGCTTCCACCACAGAGTATTCGGTACCATCCAACACAAAATTGCTGTCAAAGTCTTCAGAAACACCTCCCAAAAATGCCGTAAAGGGCAAGCCACATTCCCGTAGTAAATGAGCTAAAATACAGGATGTGGTGGTCTTTCCGTGTGTCCCAGCCACCGCTAAGCAAAAAGTATCCTTGGTAATAATTCCCAATACCTCGGAACGTTTCTTGATCTCAAAGCCATTGTTTTTGTAAAACTGCAGCTCCGAATGATTTTTGGGTACGGCAGGGGTATACACCACAAGGGTTCCTTCTTGCTTGAAGTTTTCCGGAATGACCTCCACGTTGTCCTCAAAATGAACGGCAATGCCCTTTGCTGCCAATCCATCGGTAATGGGGGTGGATGTACGATCGTACCCGGCCACATCTTTTCCAATAAAGTGGAAATACCGGGCCAAGGCGGACATACCTATACCTCCGATTCCGATAAAATAGACGCTATGGATATCCTTTACATTCATTTTTCTGTTATGAATTGTCAGTTCGAGCGCAGTCGAAAACAAGACTCATGAGCCTGTGCACCTTTCGACTGCGCTCAAGGTGACACAACTCTAGACTTTGTGTGCCCTCTTCCAACATCATTCTTTTAATAATTTTTCAATTTCATCAACAATATGCTCCGTAGCCTTGGGCATGGCCAATTTCTTAATGTTCGTTCCCAGTTTTTGCCTCATTTCTTCTGAATCCAACAGACCTGAGAATGCATTTTCAAATGTGCTATCCAGTTCATCCTCCTTGAGCATGATGGCCGCATCTTTTACCGCCAATGCCTTTGCATTTTGGGTCTGATGGTCCTCAGCCACATTGGGCGATGGAATAAAGACCACTGGTTTTCCCACCAGACACAACTCTGATACCGACCCGGCACCTGCCCGGGAAATGATAACATCTCCCATAGTGTAGGCCAAATCCATCCGATTGACAAAAGCCAACACTTTAACTCTATCGGAATCGTATTTTTTATACTCCTCATAGTATAGTTTCCCACATTGCCACAACACTTGCAACTCTCTTTTTTCAAAGAAATCGAGCTCCTTTTCAATCAATTGGTTGATGCGGCGCGCCCCTAAACTACCTCCCAACACCAAGACCGTTTTTTTCTGGGCATCCAATCTAAAGAAAGCACCAGCTTCATCTTTGGTTGATTTTAAATCCACCAAATCCGTACGGATAGGGTTCCCGGTCTTCACAATCTTTTCCTTTGGAAAAAACCGCTCCATACCGTCATAGGCCACGCATATTTTTTTGGCCTTCCCAGCCAATAGTTTGTTGGTGATCCCCGCGAAGGAATTCTGCTCTTGCAACACACAGGGCACACCCGAGCTTTCGGCCATTCTTAACAATGGTCCGCTCGCAAACCCCCCGGTACCTATGGCCACATGGGGTTGAAATTGCTTCACTATTTTGCGTGCTGTCAACAAACTACTTATCAGTTTAAAGGGAAACATGAGATTCTTCAATGTCAGTTTCCGTTGTATTCCACTTATCCACAGGCCTTTAATTTCGTATCCGGCCTGCGGCACTTTTTCCATTTCCATTTTATCCTTGGCCCCCACGAACAAAAATTCCGCATTGGGATACCTTTTTTTTAGCTCATTGGCTATGGCTATAGCCGGATAAATGTGGCCGCCTGTTCCGCCTCCAGAAAGTATAAACCTATATCTGTCCACTCAATACTTCTAAAGGGTTGGTCTCATCTATATCATAGGATTGCTCCTCCAAATTCTCTTTTTTGTTGCTTGCGCTCAACACAATTCCGATGGCCATACAGGTCATCCAAATGGAGGTACCACCCATACTGATCAGTGGCAAGGGTTGCCCCGTAACCGGAAACAACTGTACCACTACGGCCATATTGATGAATGCCTGA
>JAUICT010000428.1 GCA_030429325.1 Bacteroidia bacterium | reverse complement strand
TTTTTTGTCAAGAATGTTAAAAGCTCGCTAGAAACATCAAATTGGGAAAAGATGTTGATGTAAGCGACCATAAGCCACAACGATGGAGGAATATGGTTCGGATTGCATTGGGACAGAGTAAAATGGTTGTTCGCCCTGTTGCTGGTCTTATGCACATCATTGTCTATGTGGGGTTCATCATCATTAACATTGAAGTGCTCGAAATCATCCTAGATGGTATTTTGGGTACTCACAGACTGTTTTCCCCTTTAGGAGGCCTGTACGATTTTCTTATCGGTTCATTTGAGGTTTTAGCACTTTTGGTCATTGTGGCCGTAACGATTTTTTGGATTCGAAGAAACATCATTAGATTGAAACGGTTCATCAAACCTGAAATGAAAGGATGGCCCAAGAAAGACGGAAACATGATTCTCTACATAGAATTTGTGTTGATGGTACTTTTTTTGACCATGAATGCAGCCGACTTTCAGCTACAAAAATTGGGGGCCGAACATTACGTTCAAGCAGGAGCCTTCCCGGTCAGTCAATTTTTATTGCCCCTAATGGATGGATTGTCCATTTCCACTTTGGTTATCATAGAGCGTACCGCGTGGTGGCTACATATTTTGGGTATTTTGACTTTTTTGAACTACCTCTATTATTCAAAACATTTGCATATCCTTTTGGCGTTTCCCAACACATACTATGGAAAGGTCAAACCGCAAGGGGAGTTCAACAACTTGGAGTCTGTCACCAATGAAGTAAAATTGATGATGGACCCATCGGCAGATCCTTTTGCAGCACCACCTGCCGATGCTCCAGTACCCGAGAAATTCGGGGCATCGGACGTAATGGATTTAAATTGGGTGCAATTGCTCAATGCCTATACCTGTACCGAATGTGGAAGGTGTACCTCGGAATGTCCGGCCAATCAGACTGGAAAAAAGCTATCTCCAAGAAAGATCATGATGGATACCCGAGATCGCTTGGAAGAAGTAGGAAAGGTAATGGATGCCAACAAGGGAGCGTTTGTTTCGGATGGGAAACAACTCTTGGATGATTATATCAGCAGGGAAGAGTTATGGGCATGTACTACGTGTAATGCTTGTGTCCAGGCTTGCCCAGTGAGTATAGACCCTTTGTCCATTATTATGGAGATGAGGCGGTTCTTGGTAATGGAACAATCTGCCGCACCATCTGAATTGAACGTAATGATGTCCAATATAGAAAACAATGGAGCCCCTTGGCCGTACAACCAAATGGACCGTTTAAATTGGGTGAACGAATAATTTTAGGACTATGAGCGAGCAATTGACAGTAAAGACCATGCAGCAATTTATGGCGGAAGGAAAGCAGCCGGAAATATTGTTCTGGGTGGGCTCTGCTGGCAGTTACGATGATCGTGCCAAAAAGATAACCCGGGCCTTTGTAAAGTTGCTGAACAAAGCTAACGTGGATTTTGCCGTCTTGGGATCAGAGGAAAGTTCTACTGGAGATGTGGCCAAGAGAGCTGGAAACGAGTTTTTATTCCAGATGCAGGCCATGATGAACATTCAATTGTTGAATGGCTACGAAATAAAGCGAATTGTAACCTGTGACCCGCATTCTTTCAATACCCTTAAAAATGAATATCCGGATCTTGGTGGAAAATACGAGGTAGTGCACCATACCCAATTCCTAAAGGAATTGTTGGATTCTGGGCGTTTAACAATAGAAGGTGAGAAGTACAAAGGAAAACGCATAACCTTCCATGACCCCTGTTACCTAGGTCGTGCCAATTCAGTTTTTGAAGCTCCCAGGGACGTGCTCTCCAAAACCAATGCCGAATTGGTAGAAATGAAACGGCACAAGAGCAGGGCTTTGTGCTGCGGTGCTGGAGGGGCACAAATGTTCAAAGAACCGGAAAAGGGAGATATGGACATTAATGTTTTACGAACGAAAGATGCTTTGGAGACCCAACCCAATATTATCGCAACAGGATGCCCTTATTGCAATACCATGATGACGGATGGGATTAAAGCCCATGAAAAGGAAGATACTGTTTCGGTTATGGATGTGGCCGAACTTTTAGCAAACTCTATTTAGTTATGTTGACAGAATTTAAAGACCTTCCAGGTCATTCAAGAATATGGGTTTATCAATCCAATAGAAGCTTTACCGATGCGGAACAGGAAGAAATTGAGGAAGCATTGTCCAATTTTCTACAGCAATGGACAGCCCATGGAAGTGATCTGCATGCCGGATTTGAGATAAAATACAAGAGATTTATTATTGTAGGATTAGATCAGTCGAATGCCAGTGCTTCTGGTTGCTCTATAGATGCTTCGGTGCATTTTATACAAACTTTGGAGCAAAAATACGATGTGACATTGATGGACAGGATGAATGTTTCCTTTAAACAAGGGGATTATATCGCTTATAAACCGTTAAAGGATTTTAAAAGAATGGCCAAAGAGAAAGCGGTATCAAAAAACACCATTGTTTTTAACAATTTGGTAGCCAGTAAACTGGAATATTTGGAGAACTGGGAAGTCCCCGCCAGTGAAAGTTGGCATGCCCGATTTGTGTCATAAAAGTCTTAAATTATCTTAATTTCCGTACATTCTTCGATGAAATGCAATATTTTTATCTGCGATAAGTTCATGTCATAGACAAGATATTTATGCGAAGAAACCTCTACTTTCCCCTTTTCTTATTCTTTTGTTTGTGCCTTAACGGTCAGAACAATCCTTTGGTCACCAAAGATTCCATTGCCCAAATAAATTGGGTGGAAAACCAATATGAGCAAATGTCTCTTGAAGAACGGATTGGGCAACTGTTCATGGTGAGCATTGCTTCAAATCAAGATAAAGCTTCTACGGATAAGATTACCAAATTGGTCAAAGAA
>JAUICT010000427.1 GCA_030429325.1 Bacteroidia bacterium | reverse complement strand
AGATTCCATTGCCCAAATGAATTGGGTGGAAAACCAATATGAGCAAATGTCTCTTGAAGAACGGATTGGGCAACTGTTCATGGTGAGCATTGCTTCAAATCAAGATAAAGCTTCTACGGATAAGATTACCAAATTGGTCAAAGAAGAAAATATTGGTGGGGTTATTTTTTTACCGGGCAGTCCTGTTAAACAAGCCATGTTGACCAATATGTACCAATCGCAATCCAAAATTCCATTGATGATTGGGCTGGATGCGGAATGGGGGCTTGCCATGCGTTTGGATTCCACTTATGCATTTCCTTGGAATATGACCTTGGGGGCCATACAGGATAATGATATTGTTGAAAAGGTTGGGTATCAAATTGGAAAGCATGCGAAACGATTGGGAGTACATATTAATTTCGCCCCCGATTTAGATGTCAATAACAATCCACAAAACCCTATTATTGGTAACCGCTCCTTTGGAGAAGACCCTTTGAATGTTGCCCAAAAGGGAATGGCCTTTGCAAAGGGGATGGAGGAGGCAGGTGTTCTGTCTTGTGGAAAACACTTTCCGGGACATGGTGATACCGCAACCGACTCCCATAAGTCGTTACCCATTATCGCTTCAGACAGGAAGCAATTGGATTCCATTGAGCTCTATCCTTTCAGTAGGGCCATTGATAGTGGTTTGAGTTCTGTGATGATTGCCCATTTGGCGGTTCCAAGCGTAGAGCAAAGAGAAGGTTTTCCCTCGTCACTTTCTAAAAATATTGTGTTGGACCTGCTTCAGAAGGAAATGGGGTTCAAGGGACTCGTTTTCACGGATGCACTGAACATGAAGGCAGTTTCTGAATTTGCTCCGGATGGCGAGGTGGAATTGCAGGCATTTTTAGCTGGGAATGATATGTTGTTGATGCCCGTGAACGTAATGGCTGCCAAGCAAAAGATAGTGGAAGCCTATCAAACAGGGATCATTACCGAGGAACGTCTTTCGCATTCCGTAAAAAAGATATTGATGGCCAAGTATAAAGCAGGCTTGTCAAACTATAAACCTGTTGTCTTGGAAAATCTCTATGAAGATTTAAACGATATAGAGAACGATGTGCTGTATGAAGAGGCTATTGAGGGAGCCATAACAGTAGTGAAGAACAACTTTTCCTTGATGCCCATCAAAAAACTGGAGAACAAGAAAATTGCCTATGTCCATTTTGGCGATGCCGAAGGCGAACCTTTTTTGGATGCGCTAAATCAATATTTTAAAGTAACGGCAATAAACGCCAAAGATTTGGCAGGGTATCGAAAGGAATTGGCCGACTATAACTTGGTCATCATTGGATTTCATAAGAGCAATCAAAACCCATGGAAAGGATATAAATTTTCCAAAAACGAGCTGTTTTGGCTTCAAGAAATATCCAGATTGCGCACCAGTAATACCATTTTAACAGTTTTTGCGAGGCCGTATGCGTTGTTGGATGTGTGGAATTTTGACACGATTGATGGCGTGGTCATGGCTTATCAGAATAGTAAGATAGCGCAAGAAAAAGCAGCAGAGGTCATTTTTGGGGCAATTGGTGCCAATGGTAAGTTGCCAGTGTCCGCGCATCCTGAGTTTCCGGTAAACACAGGACAAAAAATGGAATCCTTGAAACGTTTGGGCTACAGTATTCCCGAGCGGGTGGGATTAAGTTCCACAAGGCTTGCTGAAGTGGACAGTCTGGTCCATTCCGGTTTGGATTCCCTGATGTTTCCAGGAGCACAGGTCTTGGTTGCTAGAAAGGGTAAGGTAGTCTATAATAAGAGTTTTGGGAAACCCACATACGATTCTACTCAACAAGTACATGCAAACTCTATCTACGATTTGGCTTCGCTGACAAAAATATTATCAACCCTACCCTTGATCATGAAAATGGAGGAAGAAGGGAAGATAGCCCTTAACAATACATTTCAGGAGATGATACCCGAATATGGAGATACGGAATTAAAAGATGTTACCGTATTGAAGGCATTGTCCCATTATGGTAGGCTTCCAGCGTGGATAGCTTTTTATTTGGATACTTTGACCAAGGATAGGCAACCTTCGAAGGAGTTTTATAGAGAATCACCAGCTGAGGGGTTTTCTTATCAAGTGGCGGATCACTTGTACCTTACCAATGCCTATAAAGATTCCATTTACAACAGAATAGGTAGGCAAAGCCTAAAATCCAATAGGTACCGGTATAGTGATGTGGGCTACTATGTTTTTAAAAAGTATATAGAGGAAACCTATGGTAAATCCCTTGATGAACTGATAGATGAATTCCTGTATACCCCTATGGGCTTGCAGCGCACTGCCTTTAACCCATTGCACAAGTTTTCTAAAGAGGACATTGTACCATCAGAGGAAGATAATTATTTCCGATATCAGACCATACAGGGGTATGTACATGATATGGGTGCTGCCATGCAGGGAGGAGTGGGAGGACATGCGGGATTGTTCAGTACGGCCAGTGATGTGGCCAAGATCATGCAAATGTATTTACAAGGAGGATATTACGGAGGGGTACGTTTTTTGAACGACAGGACGGTGAAAAAATTCAACACCTGTTACTTCTGCAATAAAAATGTACGAAGAGGAGTGGGGTTTGATAAACCCCAGCTAGAGGAAAAAGGACCCACTTGTGGATGTGTATCCCACAAGAGTTTTGGCCATAGCGGGTTTACAGGAACCTACACATGGGCAGACCCCGATGCGGAGCTGGTGTACGTGTTTTTATCTAACCGCACCTATCCATCGGCTACCAATACCTTGTTGATTAAGTCAGGTCTTAGGACCAGGATTCAACAAGCTATTTATGATTCCATTATCAATTAAGAAACAAATATTACCGTAGCTTTGTTTTCATGAAAA
>JAUICT010000426.1 GCA_030429325.1 Bacteroidia bacterium | reverse complement strand
AAGGATTTTAAGGGATTGTTGGGGAGTGTCCGAAAGTTTCTTGGAGAACTTTTGGAAATCCGAACCAATACGGATGCACTGACTACCAAGGAATCCATTATTGCGGATATCCCCTTTAAAGGGCATACCTCATGGATTTTGATCTGTTCCATTTTTATAGCTTCCATCGGGTTGAATGCCAACTCAACGGCTGTGGTGATCGGAGCCATGTTGATTTCTCCCTTGATGGGTCCCATCTTGGGGATGGGCATGTCCTTGGCCATCAATGATATCGATACCCTGCGAAGATCGTTGAAAAACTTTACCGTAATGGTGGTCTTGAGTGTGATCACGGCCTTCCTGTTTTTCTATCTTTTTCCGCTACGGGACGAGTCCTCTGAATTGTTGGCCCGTACCAAACCGGATATTCGAGATGTACTGATTGCCTTCTTTGGTGGATTGGCCTTGGTCATCGCGCGGGCCAAAAAAGGCACCATAGCTAGTGTAATATTTGGGGTTGCGATTGCAACAGCTCTTATGCCACCCTTATGTACCGTAGGTTTTGGTTTGGCCATAGGTAAGCCTTGGTATGCCGCAGGGGCCATGTACCTTTTCATCATCAATACCATATTTATAGGGCTGGCCACTTTTTTGGTAATCAAATTTTTACGCTTCCCTATGGTGCGCTATGCCAATTCCCAAAGACGGAGGTTTATCGCTAGAGTGGCTTCCATAACGGGTATTTTGGTGATGATTCCAGCAGGATTTACCTTTTATCAAGTATTTCAGGAGTCCCTTTTTACCAAACAGGCCCAAGAGTTTTTGCGGGAGACCATTGAGGTGTATCAATTTAATGGTGCAGGAAGGTATGTGGACAATTTAACCAAATTGGAATACAATGACGGGGAGGCGCCGTTGATAGAGTTGGTCTGTATGGGTGATGAGCTTATTCCAGAAAATGTGGTGAATACATGGAGAACCCAAAAAAATCAATATTCCAGACTTAAGGATGCCGAGTTGCACATTATTCAGGGAGGAAAGGACGATTCCCAAGAAAAGTTCAACTATGTAAGTGAACTCTATGAAAAAAACAAGGCTGAGTTGTTGAACAAGGACGAGCAAATTAGATTGTTGGAGGAAGAAGTGGCCAGTTTGACCCGGAATGTAGGAAAGCAAATTCCCTTTAGGGAAATCAGCGCCGAGGCCAAAGCCAACTACGAAAACATAACAGGGCTTGGGTTCTCATATCAGATACGGACAGATTTCAACAAATTGGATACCATTCCCGTGTTTGAGGTACAATGGAAAAATGCAGTGGCAAATTCCCAAAAGGAGGCGGATACCAAAAAGATATTGACCTGGTTGAAACTTAGGCTTCAAGATTCGACTCTTGTAATCAAAGAGGTAGAGTGATTTTGTTACTTAGATGCTGCATGTCTGATGTCCGAACCTAGTTGCGTTCCTCCAAATACATCTGTCGCACCTTTTTAAAGAGTTCTGAGGAGTAGACAAAGTCGGTAACCGCTTTATTGTCCGTTTTGAAGATTTCCTTGTTGGTGCCTTCCCACTCTTTGTAACCGTCCTTTAAAAAAAGGATTTTTTCGCCAATTTCCATCACGGAATTCATGTCGTGGGTGTTTATGATGGTGGTAATATTGTATTCTTGGGTGATTTCCTGAATCAGATTGTCTATTAGGATGGCTGTTTTAGGATCCAGTCCTGAGTTGGGTTCGTCACAGAACAGGTACTTGGGGTTCATGACAATGGCCCTGGCAATGGCCACCCTTTTTTGCATTCCCCCGGAAATTTCCGATGGATATCTTGTATGGGCATCAATGAGGTTTACCCGTTTCAATACAAAATCCACACGCTCCTGCATTTCGGCCTTGGATTGTTTGGTGAACATTTCCAAAGGAAACATGACATTGCCTTCCACGGTCATGGAATCGAACAGGGCACTTCCTTGGAATACCATGCCCATTTCCTGTCGAAGGTCTCGTTTCTCATTCATGGTGAGGTCAGAGTATATGCGACCGTTGTAGCAGATTCTCCCTTCTTCAGGTTCAAAAAGGCCCAAAAGGCATTTTAGGAAAACCGTTTTTCCCGAACCACTTTGCCCGATGATCAAGTTGGTCTTGCCTTGTTCAAAACGGGTAGTTATCCCTTTTAAAACATGGTTGTTGCCAAACGATTTGTGGATATTGTCTACTTCAATCATCAGCCTAGGAGCAATTGTGTTAGAACATAATTCAGGATAATAATGACCACACTGGTCCAAACAAATGAGGTTGTACTGGCTTTGCCCACTTCCAAAGCACCGCCCTTCATGTAAAACCCATGGTACGAGGGCAAGGTGGCAATGACAAAGGAAAACACGACAGTCTTTATAAAGGCATAGGTAACGTGGAACGAATCAAAATCCAGCTGCAACCCTTTTATAAACTCACCACTGGGGGCATATCCGCCGAAAACTGCGGCGACCCATCCACCCAAGATGCCTACAAACATAGAAATGGCAACTGCAAAAGGGTACATGAGCATGGCAATGATCTTGGGAAACACCAAATAGTTCAAAGAGTTGACCCCCATGACATCCAGAGCATCTATCTGCTCCGTTACTCGCATGGTACCAATACTGGAGGTGATATATGAACCCACTTTACCCGCCATAATAATAGAGGTGAAGGTTGGGGCAAACTCCAAAAGTACAGATTGTCGTGTTGCAAACCCAATAAGACTTTTGGGTAAAAACGGACTGTTCAGGTTCAAAGCAGTCTGGATGGTAACCACCCCACCAATAAAGAAGGAAATAAAAATGATGATACCCATGGAGCCATAGATGAGTTCATCGATTTCCTTTAGGATCAGGGTCCTCATGATGGACCACTTGGTA
>JAUICT010000425.1 GCA_030429325.1 Bacteroidia bacterium | reverse complement strand
GGTAACGCCGTTTTTGAGATGCTTTGCGCTTCTGGCAATAATCCCTTCTACCAATTCTTGTTGTGATGCCTTTCGGGTCTGGGTCACCGTGTCCCAGATACCGCCACCGGCCTTGGCAATCTCCAAATAGGTCTTTCCTGCATTTCGGTAAGCATAATCTCGGGCACGGGTTCCGCCAAAACAGATATGCGTATGGGAATCCACAAAGCCGGGCAAACAAATATGTTCTCCTTCAATATGGTGGATGTCAATATCATCGGATTTCAACTCGTCAAAAACACCGATTTTTAGAATTTTCCCTTCGGAAACCAAAATACCCCCACGTTCAATGATGGGCAGTTGCTCATCCTTGAGCGCTCCTTTCAATGGGAGCCTCGTCATGGGTAAAAGCTGAGAAAAAGGTCCTATCAATAATGGTTTCATGCTAATAAGTTTCAAATTCGTCAAGATGTGGTGTATTCCACTTCAGCTGTTTTTCATCCATCACACGGTCTACCAAATCAATGATTTCACCGTTTTGGATGATTTCGATTCCTTTTTCGATGTCATCGGCAAAGACACGGTCGTTTTCTGCAAAAGCAACCTTGGTTCTCAGGAAGGTATGGATTTCATCCAAAAGAATGCCTGATTTTAAAGGTTTTCTGTACTCAAAGGCCTGTGCTGCCGTCAACAATTCAATGGCGAGGATTTTCTCTACATTCCCAATAATGTTGAGCGCTTTTCTACCGCTGATGGATCCCATGCTCACATGGTCTTCCTGTCCCAAAGATGTTGGGATACTGTCCGCACTGGCAGGGAAACACAAACTTTTGTTCTCGCTGGCCAAAGCAGCCGAGGTGTATTGCAAGATCATATATCCTGAATTAATACCCGTGTCCTTCATCAATAATTTGGGAACACCCGGACTGTTGCCCTCAAGAGCCAAATAGATGCGACGGTCAGAAATGTTTCCAATTTCTGAGGCGGCCAAAGCGGCGTAATCCAAGGCCATGGCCAAGGGTTGTCCATGGAAGTTCCCTCCGCTGATGGTCAATTCATCATTTATGATGACAGGGTTGTCGGTTACCGAATTGAGTTCGATTTCCAATAATTCTTTTAGGTGCAACCAAGCATTGCGTGATGCCCCATGCACTTGCGGCATGCAACGGAGCGAGTAGGGGTCCTGCACCCGTTCGCAGTCGATATGGTCTTCCAAAATCTCGGAACCTTGAAGCAAGGTGCGAATCCTTCCAGCAACGTGTTGGTTGCCCTTGAAAGGTCGAAGTTGATGCAACTCCTCAAAAAATGGTTTCATGGAACCTTGCAACCCTTCAAGCATCATGGCACCAATGATGTCTGCGTGGCGTAAGCAATGTTGAAGCTTGTGAACCACCATCACCCCATGAGCGGCAATAAATTGGGTTCCGTTGATTAAGGCAAGCCCTTCTTTTGGGCCCAAATTTAGCGGTTGTAACCCTTTTTGTTGAAATAGCTCTTGTGTTGGAATGGTTTTACCTTGATATTCTACTTTGCCGAGACCAATCAACGGCAAAAACAGATGGGATAGTGGGGCTAAATCCCCAGAAGCCCCGACCGAACCTTGGGAAGGAACCACAGGAATGGCATCGTTCTCCAAATGCCAAAGCATGCGTTGCAGGGTGGTTTCGGCAATACCTGAAAACCCTTTGGCTAAGGCATGGATTTTTAGGATTAACATGATTTTTGCCAACACCGTTGAAATGGGTTGTCCCACGCCCACACTATGACTTTGCAGTATATTGGATTGAAGGATTTTAGTATCGGCTTTGGATATCTTAGTGTTGCATAAAGGACCAAAACCCGTGTTGATGCCATATACCGTATCGCCCTTTTCCACGATACGTTGCACCCGCTGATAACTGGCATTTACATTTTTTAGACATTCATCAGAAAAAATGCCTTTGATGGTACCTTTGGCCAAACCCAAAGCTATGCTTGCGGTTAAATGGTCCTCGCCAAATTGGAATGTTCGGTCTTTTGACATGTTTTTAGATTAGTTTCTTAATCGATTATGGTGTATTGTCACTTCGAGTCTTTCGACTACGCTCAAGATAAACTCAAGTCGAGAAGTTAATGGACTCAAAGTTTAGAATTGAGGTCTCGACTGCGCTCGACCTGACAACTTTTGCTTACATGATTAATCACGGTTGTTCAAAACTACTATTTAGGATTAATAATTACCAATACTTATTTTTGTAATAATCAATAAGTATGAATTATCAAATAGAGCTTCGACATTTCATTTATTTTTTGGCTGTGGCCGAAGAACTCCACTATAGAAAAGCGGCGGAAAAGTTGTTTATTTCCCAGCCTGGTTTGAGTACGCAAATCAAACAGATGGAAGAGTTATTGGGCACCCAATTGTTTGTTCGGGATAAGAAAAAGGTGAGTTTGACACCAGCGGGAGAGTTTTTAAAAAAGGAGGTGGAGTTTATTTTGAATCATCTCGACCAGACCAAAAAACAGGTGAAACTTATCGGCGATGGACAATTGGGAGAGGTTCGAATAGGCTTTCTAGGTTCGGCCATGCAAAGTGTGGTACCCAATCTCTTATTGGATTTAAAAGAAAAGTACCCTACCGTTCACACTACGTTGGAAGAACTTTCGAACAGAGCACAGATCAATGCAATTTTGGCCGACCGATTGGATTTGGGCTTTGTCCGATTATCACGCGTACCCAGAGGACTGGCTGTAAAACCTGTTTTTGAGGATACTTTTTCTTTGGTGTTGCCAGAAGACCATCCTTTGGATGCCAAGCATTTTAAGAACATCAATCAGCTGGAGGATGAGGATTTTATCCTGTTTTCCCAAGATTATAGCCCTATGTACTACGACACGGTTTTGAGTATTTGTGA
>JAUICT010000424.1 GCA_030429325.1 Bacteroidia bacterium | reverse complement strand
TCGGGGTTGGACACCACATGAAACTCGATGTCCTTGTTTCTTTTGTCCAATTCTTTTTGGATGGTCTCCTTGACCTTATCAGCAGTTCCAACAGGTACAGTGGATTTATCAACAACGATAATACTGTGCTCCATGTTTTGACCAATTTCCTTGGCTACTTGCAAAACGTACTGAAGGTCGGCCGAACCATCTTCACCCATTGGCGTACCCACGGCTATGAAAGCCACATCGCAACCTTGTAGATTGCTGGCCAAGTCTGTACTAAAGAAAAGAGTTTTGTTTTCAATATTACGTTTTACCATGGGTTCCAGACCAGGCTCATAAATGGGGATTATACCGCCATTTAGCTTTTCAATTTTAGCTTTATCTATGTCGATACAAGTTACTTTGTTGCCCATTTCGGCAAAGCAGGTTCCACTTACAAGTCCTACATAACCGGTACCAATTACAGTCAAGTTCATAATGATTTTTTATCGTTTAAAATTATTGCACTATTGTTGTGTTCAAGGCTATAAGAAAGTTGTGTCCATTGTTTTGGTCTAAAAAACATCAAGATTGCCCTTTTTTTAATGTGGGTTATACTTGTGGACCACTTTGTAAACGCCGTGAATGTTGGATTATTATGAAAAAACATGGTCAATCGCCTTGTTTGTTTTTAGATATACTTTTATCGTTTTCGAATCCTTTTATGAATAGGTGTTAGGTGTAGATTTTGGATAAAGTATCAGGTTCTTGAGAAATGCCACCATTTTTTTACCGTAGCGCCATACCCATATCCGTATCTGCCACCATATCCGAGCTCGGATTGTTTAACCCCATTTACAACAAATGTCAATCCGTTTAGTTTACCTTCTTTTTGAAGGTTTCGGGGAAACTCCAGTGAAGTTCTTTCTGTCATTCCAGATCGTGTTACGTATACAGTGAAATCTGCAAAGGTGCTTATCAATAAAGTATCTGAAACCACCATGAGGGGGGCAGTATCCACAATTACATAATCGTATTTTTCAGAAACTTCATCAAAAAGTTCCTTTAATCGCTCACTCATTAGCAATTCTGCCGGGTTTGGCGGAATTTTTCCGGAGTATACCACATCAATGGTATTGGAATAGGCCAACATGGGATTGATCATGTCGGATAGTTCAATGGTGTGGTCGTGCAGAAACTCTGAAAGACCAATGCCATCTTGTGACTTGCCCAAACTCAATTTATCAACATTTGCACCGCTAAAGAAAGAGTAGATCTTAGGGTTTCTAATATCCGCACCAATAAGAATGACCTTTTTATTGGTACTAGCCAAGACCATGGCCAGGTTGGATGAAACAAAGGTCTTGCCTTCTCCGGGAACACCCGAAGTGACAAAGATGATGTTGTTTTTGGACGTATTCTTTTTGGATTTGATGAGATAGTCCAAATTGGTCCTTAAAATACGAAGCGATTCGGCAAGTACAGACCTGTCTTGGTCGTTGATGATTTTTAACTCCTTCTTTTTCAATCTTGGAATCTCTCCAAGTACAGGAACTTCACGGATGAATTTCTCCAATGTTGATTTGTTATGGACTTTGGAATCCAGCAAATCCTTTGTGTACAAAATAGAGAATGGGATGGCCAAACCAAATAGGAGGGAGGCCAAAAGAATAATGTTTGATTTGGGCGCAACGGGGTTGGAACTGGTTGCATAGGCCCAATCAATTACCTTGGACTTGGGTGCGGACGAAGCAAAAGATATTTGGGCTTCTTCACGCTTCTGAAGCAAGTATAAGTATAACGATTCTGCTGTTTGCTGTTTACGGGTAATATCTCTTAACGCTCTTTCATTTTTTGGGGCAGAATAAATTCTGGAGTTTACTCTGGAGAGCTGTTTGCTTAAATCGTTCACCCTTAGGTTTAAATTGTTTTCCACACTGTTCAAACTAGACTGCATGGTTCTTTTTAACCCTCTCAATTGTTGGTCAAGATTTACAATGACCGGGTTCTTCTCATTGGAGCTTTTAAGGAGCCTGTTCCTTTCGGCCACCAATTGATTGTATTTGGCTGCCGCATTTGCTATGGAAGGGTCCGAAAGTCCAATATTGGAGGGAATAATGTCAAAACTTTCTTGGGTTTCAATCAAATCTCGCATAGAAGAAGCAATATTCAATTGAATATTGGCGTCCCTCAATTCTTGTTCGCCAGTGGCACTTACATTTAAATTGATGTTGGATTGGGAAGCTATGTCGGCAATTCCTCTATCGGTACGGAAATCCTCAGCAGATTGATCTACTGATGAAAGATCTGAATAAATATCAGCAATACGATCATCAATAAAAAGCGAAGTTTTGTCAGCTACAGCCTTTTTGTCCGCAATGGCATTGTTGTTATAGGTATTGATGAGCGCATTAAGAATGTCTATGGCTTTGTCTTGATTAGGGTCCGTAATGGTTATGCTGAGTACGTTGGAGAACTCATCCTTCATGGACACCTTGATCTTCTTCATGTAATTTTGCCCCACTTCGTGGATAGGCATAATATCTACCCTTAAATTCTCATTCTTGTATCTTTTGAAGTTATCATTGGGTGTAATAACCATATTGCCTATTGGGGTGGGCACTTGTTTTCCGTATACATACGATTTAAACGATTCATTCTCCTCACTTTTATGACCAAATTGGGTCTCGCTGCTCAAATCAAGGAAAAAACTGAATTTGGACTGTTCTACTATGGAGTCTGATGGAATAAAATTGATGTTTACCGGAGCATCATTATAAATTTCGGTATCGGCAATTTTTCCAAGTACGGTCATTCTAATGTTAAGCCCTAGTTGTTTGGCAACTTCAATAAAATTAGAACGGGATTTAAAAATGTCGATTTCGTCCTGAACCTTCGTTTTATTGCCACCGGT
>JAUICT010000423.1 GCA_030429325.1 Bacteroidia bacterium | reverse complement strand
GATTGCCTATGCCAAGCTCTACCAAGCCATGAGTATAGGTGCTTTGGCCCAAAGTTACGAACAGGTAATTGTGGCCACATCCGAGGATAACCCACCTTTTGTTTCAAGGATCGAAGGATTCAATACCGCCATCACGCTATTGACCGAGGCCAAAGCAGCCATTTCAGCCAACCCCATATCCGGAGAGTTTCAATCCGAAATCTTAAGAGGGGATATCGATTTGGCCAATACCATTGATGCCATGCTGGCAAGGTTCAACCTTTATGCTGGCAATTATGAAGCTGCCATCAGTGCTGCCTCAACCGTGGATCAAACTTCCGGGTCTGTTTTTACGTATGATTCACAAAACCTGAACCCCATCTGGAGTAGGGTTTATCAGAACAGTGCGCCCAACTTTAAACCTAGGGACAACTTTGGTTTGCCAGATTCCTTTACGTTCGATGCCAATGATGGCCGGTTCGATTTTTATCTAATCGCTTTGGACGAACTGAACCAAAACCAATTGCCCATTGAGGACTTGGCAGGCTTCTTTGACGGGGATACCGAATCCATTCCGGTTTATCTTCCGGACGAGATGAACTTGATCATTGCCGAAGCAAACCTTAGAAAAGCCACCCCTGATACAGGAGCAGCCATTGCCGCTTTGAACGAAGTCTTGACCGATACTGACGATGTGTTTGGTGTAAATGCCAATGTACCAGCTTATGCAGGAGACACTTCGGTAGACGCCCTTTTGGACGAAGTTTACAAAAACAGACGTGCAGAACTGTTCTTGACCGGTTGCAGTTTGGAAGACAGTAGAAGGTTCGGTAGACCTGAACCTACGCCAACCGTACAGAACTTTGACGAGGAACGCAACAGGAATTTCTATCCTTATCCAAATACGGAACGGGACAACAATACCAATACACCGGCCGATCCGTCAATTTGATCAAAATAAATTATTTGAGTTGTTAGTTGTTTTAATTTAATCCAAGTGAAAGGCCTACATTTAGTGCATCGTAGGCCTTTTTTTATTCTTATGAAGCGTATTTTATACATCCTTCCCGTTATTTTTTGTTTATCCTGTGCCGTGACCAAAGCCCCAAAAGAAGAGTTTAGGGGAGTTTGGATCGCCACTGTGGCCAACATTGATTGGCCCAAGAATCCCAAGGACAATGTTGAGAAAAAGAAGAGAGACTTCATTGAAATACTGGATTTTTATGAAAACTTGAACTTCAACGCGGCCATTGTCCAGGTCCGTACCGCAGGGGATGCCCTGTACGATTCGGATTTGGCCCCATGGTCCGAGTACTTGACCGGAAAAGAAGGTGAAGCCCCGGAAGGATTTTCAAATCCTTTGGAATGGATGATAACGGAAACCCACAAAAGGGGCATGGAATTCCATGCTTGGCTCAATCCCTATAGAGCCACAGTCGATTTGGACACTTCCGCACTTTCCAAACAACATGACTTCCATCAACACCCGGACTGGATGGTAAAATATGGGAAAAAGTACTACTACAATCCCGGTTTGCCCGAAGTTCGACAGAAATTCAGTAAAATCATTGAAGAATTGGTCACTGGATATGAAGTGGATGCCATCCATTTTGACGATTACTTCTATCCCTACAAGGTCAAAGGAGAAGTTTTTAAAGATTCCATCACTTTTGCCACCTATGGATTACCCGGTCAAAACATAGAGGACTGGCGCCGCAGCAATGTGGATTCCTTGGTGAAAGATGTACATCGCACCATTAAAAAGAATAAGCCATGGGTACAGTTTGGTATTAGTCCCTTTGGTGTATGGAAAAACAAGAGTACAGATCCCAGAGGTTCTGACACCCAAGCGGGACAAACCACCTATGAGGATTTGTATGCCGACCCCCTACTCTGGGTGGAAAAAGGTTGGCTGGATTATCTGGCTCCACAAGTCTACTGGAGCATGAATTACCCAGTTGCCTCCCATAAAAAAATCACTACATGGTGGGCCAACACCACTCCAAATACACACCTTTATATTGGAAACGGCACTTATAAAATAAAGAACAACCCCGACAAAGCTTGGAAACGAAACAATGAAATTCCCAAACAGTTGAACTTTGCCAGACAACAGGACAACATAAATGGGAATATCTTTTTCAGTGCCAAATCCCTAATTGGACAACACGAAAAAGTAAACCAGAAACTCAAACAAAAATTTTACAGGCTTCCAACACAAAGTCCCGGTCCGCTGAACCACATTAACAGAACAGTTGCCATACCCGGGGTTGAATCCGTACAAAAACATGGCAATCAATTAAAAATCTGTGTTTCGCATAGCGATTCCATCCCTAGATTTATCTTGATCTATGAGTTGGATTCAAAGACCAAGGAACCAAAAACACTTATTGGAACAGCGTATCTTTCCGAGAGTCAGGATTTGGGCTGTGTCCAAATGGAATTGGAAAGGAAGCATATCAAAAAGAATATGGCAGTAGTGGTTCGCGATGCTTATGGCAATCAAAGCCCAGCCCAACCCATAGATTAAAATCCAATGGATTAAAAAACGTAAGAAAAAACTATAAAATGGATGTAGCAAAAAAGGATAAAAACGCTTGGCTCTGGGTTCCCTTTCTCTATTTCACCCAAGGTATCCCCTATGTATTGGTGGTAACGGTTTCCGTTATCATGTACAAACGTTTGGGCATTGGAAATGCAGAAATTGGACTCTACACCAGCTGGCTATACCTCCCTTGGGTCTTAAAACCGCTTTGGAGCCCTTTTGTAGAGTTGAAGGGTACCAAGCGGAAATGGTTCTTGGTCATGCAGTTGATCATGTCCTTCGCCTTTTTGGGCATTGGCCTTTTTTTGCCTTCCAACGCATTTTTCACCATTACCTTGGCCTTTTTCTGGATGGCTGCCTTT
>JAUICT010000422.1 GCA_030429325.1 Bacteroidia bacterium | reverse complement strand
CGCTGGTCCACGGAGTCCAGATGATGAACAAGTACAACAAATTATCCATGTAAACCCATAACCATGGCGGAAAGCATTATGCCACAGCTTAAAAAAGCAGCAAAAAAATCCCTTAAGGCCCGTGAAAATGAACTGGCCCATACCGATCGGCAAATGGAAATCCTGAACGGTGGTCTTTTTGCCGATGGGGAGCTACCCTATTTTAAGGACAAGATCGCAGAAATTGGCCATTCCCCCCTCCGGCCTAAAAAGTTGGAAATCTTACAGATCAATGTGGGGTATATGTGCAACCAAGTCTGTGAGCACTGCCATGTAGATGCCGGACCGGACCGCAAGGAGATCATGACCCGTGAGACCATGGAGCAGTGTTTGGAGGTCATCCGAAATACCGGGGCGCACACCTTGGATCTTACCGGCGGTGCGCCAGAGATGAACCCCAATTTTAGATGGTTTGTGGAAGAAGCCTCCAAGGCGGGCATAAAAGATTTTATTGTGCGGTCCAATTTGACCATTATCCGAGCCAACAAAAAATACCATAACCTACCGGAGTTTTTCAAAAAACACAATGTGCATGTGGTGTCTTCCATGCCGCACTATACCCGAGGCAAAACGGACAAGCAGCGCGGGGATGGGGTTTTTGACAAATCCATTGAGGCCCTGCAACAGCTCAATGCCGTGGGCTATGGCATGCCGGGTAGTGATTTGCGATTGGATCTCGTCTATAACCCATCTGGAGCATTTTTGCCCAGCGACCAAGCGGCCATGGAACGTGATTTTAAAAAGGCATTGAAAGAGGATTTCAATATTGAGTTCCACAATCTGTTCGCGATTACCAATCTACCCATTTCCCGATTTTTGGATTACCTCATCGCCTCGGACAACTATGAGGATTATATGTATTCTTTGGTGGAGGCCTATAACCCTGCCGCTGTGGAAAACGTGATGTGCACCAATACCATTTCGGTGAGTTGGGATGGCTGGCTCTATGATTGTGATTTTAACCAGATGCTGAACCTAAAGGTAGCCAGCAAGGTAAAGCACATCAAGGATTATAACGAGGAGGTGTTGAACGACCGGAACATTGTGATCTCGCAACATTGTTATGGCTGTACGGCCGGAGCGGGGAGCAGTTGTCAGGGGACAGTAGCTTAATTTTAGCATTAATTTCTGTGGGGGTCGATGTACTTCTTTGTACCGTAATATGCGATAATCGTAATGATTTCATTGATGATAAAAAGCAACCCGATCCCATATACAGATTGACTTAGAATTTTTTTCGATACCATCAAATATTCCAGACCTCCAAAAATTGGTCCCCACACTATATATGGAAAAAGGGTAAAATAAAATATAAACCAAAGCAATCTAAATCTATTCTCGATTGCATTGAATGCTTTTAAAAGCGGGGGCAAGCATATCAGCCATATAATTGTGATAACAGACCAATAAACTGTTGGCGTGTCACCAAAAAAATAGGAAGTGGCATAGAATTCGTCATTCATTTTAAAAAAAGGAGAAACCATTCGTTGCATGGGTAATTGGGCAAATATCATTGCAAAACCCAAGTGGTTTTTATACGTTGATGTGTTTTTCTTTAGCATAAACATGCCAACATACATCATAAGGAAAGTAAACAGAGGACCAGTGTAAGTTGCCCAGTACGATTTACTTTCTTGTTCGCAGGCCGTTTCAAAATAATTGAACGTTTTTGTTCCCCATTCCCCACAGATCATATATCCAGAAATATGGTGTATCAGCTCATGCAAAGATGCATAAAGCATAATGATGCAATAAAAGGCCAAGATATATTTCCAAGTAATTTTTAAACGAACCATACATTTTAGGTTTAAGTTTCTATTTCTGTGGCTAATCCATTGAAATCAAAACCACTTATTCATTGTAATGCCAATGCGTCAAGTTGGAGAATTTTCAAATTTAAAATCGTGTATACTTGACCATTGCCCCATGAACATTGACGAATGCCCAATATGAATTGACGATGGGTTTTTACTGCCTTTAAAAGACCGGTAGAAGCTATTGAACACCTTTGTTCTTCCTTCAATAGTGAGACTTGCCTTTTATTGAAACCGCTTTGTTATTTTCTATTTTGTAGTATTCATAACCATCATGGGTGGTGTAGGGAGGGTACGGCAAGCATTTGATGTAGACCTCTTGGGTTAGCATGTCCCTGTATGCTTGGACAGACTGAAACTTAGGGGGCAAAATGGTTTTTTTATGTCCATCGGCGATTCCAAACCCATAAAAATCATCTGTCCGGTCCACTCCACCACCATAACCAATGGACCAAATATGTTTGGAATACTTGTATTTTTTGATGAGATAAAATGTCCCTTCTTGTTGCTCGTTCAATACGGATAGTTCCTCACTGTTTTCTATATGGTCTGTCCCGATCAAGGATAGCCTAGGGTAGGGATTGCCGAAGAAACAATACACATATCCTCCAATAGTGAGTATGGCCAGTCCCACCAGTATCATTGCTGTTTTATATCGTTTATGCATTCCACTTGAAATCAATTCGGGGTTAGTGTTCACTATTGTTCGACACCTCAAATTGGTGAATATTGCAATACGACCTTGGATATATTTGATCAATGCCCCTTGGCAATTGACCGATACATTCCATTGATTGACAAATGACTCATGTCTTCTCATACCAAGTCTTCTTTTTCATCCCCAAAAACCACCCTCTAAACCGACCCGCTGGTCTGGTTTCTTTTTTTAGCATCCGGTTTTTCATCGATTTTTGAACACTTCACCGATTTTTCTTACAGCTACGTCTTTAATTCTTTGGCAAGGGTCTATTCCAAGGAATCTTTGTAACCGACCAAACAGTCTAAACCCAAATCTTATGCAAATGACGCTCAAAC
>JAUICT010000421.1 GCA_030429325.1 Bacteroidia bacterium | reverse complement strand
CATGGGCACCTCCTGTGGGTCTCGCATCCTGATCGGAAATATACCGCAAACCATCATCTTGGGCTTTCTTTAAGATGGCATTCAAGGCTGTTTTTTCATCAGTGCCCTTTGGAAAATCGGAATAGGAATAGGCCACGGTCACTTTGTCCCACTCCCCTATCCCCGTGTCATAGGCATTGGAGAAATCTATGCTGTTTCCATTCAATTCAAACTGGGGATGCGGATAGTCCATCACCGAAGCCCTGTCATTGGTGCTTGCCGCAAAATTATGGGCAAAGCCAAGGGTATGACCTATTTCATGGGCAGAAAGCTGTCGGATTCGGGCCAAGGCCATATTCAGCATGGGTTGGTAATTATCATCACGTTCGGCGAATGGTTTATTCATCAAGGCTTGCGCAATTAAAAAATCCTGACGGATGCGCAGACTTCCCAAGCTCACATGTCCTTTTATAATCTCTCCTGTACGTGGGTCTGTGACACTGCTGCCATAGCTCCAACCCCTAGTGGAACGATGTACCCATTGGATCACATTATAACGAACATCCAAAGGATCGGCATCATCCGGCAATACCTTTAACTGAAATGCGTCTTTGTAGCCAATCGCCTCAAAGGCTTGGTTCCACCACCTTCCACCTTCCAAAAGAGCAGTACGAACGGGTTCCGGGGTACCATTGTCCAGATAATATACAATGGGTTCCACAGCTTCGCTGACCGGGGCATTTGGGTTTTTCTTTTCCAATCGGTGGCGGGTCACAAACCGCTTTAAAATGGACTCTTGGACCGGAGTGGCATAATCATAATATGAAAATGGATACGAACCGCTACGTGGGTCGAACTCCCTTTTTTGGTACTTGTCATCCGGCAACTCAATCAGTGAGTGGTGCTGTGCCACGGTGACCAAACTGGGATTTGGGGTTACGGATTGGATCCAACTTCCCGATGGGGTTCCTTCAAAGGTGAGTATGGCATCAAACTCTACATTTTTTGGAAAAGCCTTGGTGCGTTCAAAATCCAATGCGCTTTTGGATTTGTCCAAAGTATACGAACCCTGCTTGGTACTTTTCAACCTATTGGCCACACCATGGGCATCCCACATCAAGAAATCAGTAAAGTCGATCAAATAACTTCCACGGGACTCTTCCTCAATCTTGAACCCATGCAATACCGATTTGGCAAAAGCCTGCTCCACAGATTTCCGTTCCAGATTGTTTTGCGTGATAGCCCTGTATTCCAAATTGGGCTGTACCAGCAACAACTTGTTGCCTGCTTTTTTAAAAAAGACCACCTGTTCGTTCCCGAGTTGTCCGCGATCCAGACCAATATCGTTGCTTCCTATCCCACTGCTCAGGGCATACACATATAGGAACTCCTTGTCCAAATCATTGACTTCCAAATATATTTTATCCGATTTATCATCATAATAGAAGTTGAAATATCCATTGAATTTTTGAAAGTCTTTTGTCTTATCAAATGTTTGTGCGTGTAACATTGTACAGAAAGAGTACAATATTGCGAATAGGGTAATGCTTTTCTTCATAATGGCATGGAATTGGACCTAAAAGTATGTATTTCATTTTTAAAAAACATATGAAAAAGCCTTTTTAAAAGATTGGATGTGAGATGGGTTCGTTGGTTGAAAAATGGATGCCGGCTTACCAATCAAGTTTGATTCAATTATATTCCAAAAGAAGTTTATTTTTGTGCGAAAGTTAAGTATATGACCACTACAGATCAGCAAAAAGATCTTATCGAGCGCCTTGGTGCGTTAAGGAGGTATCTTTGACATTGATGCCAAACTTATAGAAATAGAGAACGAGGAAGAAAAAACCTTGGCTCCTAGTTTTTGGGACAATCCACAAGAAGCCCAAAAACAAATGGGTGGAAGATTTTGATTCTGCCAAGACTTTGATTGGCGATTTGGAGGTTTTGATGGAGTTTCAACAAGCTGGTGAGGTTTCCGAGGATGAAGTGGCGCAACAATACAGTAAAGCAGTGTTGGCCATCGAAAATTTAGAGTTCAAGAACATGCTTTCCGATGAAGGCGATGAGCTTACCGCTGTGCTCCAGATAACCGCAGGGGCAGGCGGTACAGAGAGTTGTGACTGGGCCTCCATGCTTATGCGGATGTATCTCATGTGGGCCGAAAAGAACGGCTACAAAGTCAAGGAACTCAACTACCAAGAGGGTGATGTTGCCGGGATAAAGACCGTTACTTTGGAGATTGATGGCGAATATGCCTTTGGTTGGTTGAAAGGTGAAAATGGAGTGCATAGATTGGTCCGTATTTCCCCTTTTGATAGCAATGCCAAACGCCACACCTCGTTTGCTTCAGTATATGTGTATCCTTTGGTAGATGATACCATTGAAATTGAGATCAACCCTTCGGATATTGAAATTACCACTGCCCGCTCGAGTGGCGCAGGTGGACAGAACGTAAACAAAGTAGAGACCAAAGTGCAATTGGTGCACAAACCCACAGGCATACAAATTTCGTGTTCTGATTCGCGTTCCCAGCACGACAACAGGGCCACTGCCTTAAAAATGCTAAAATCGCAGTTATATGAAATCGAGCTTCGCAAAAAACAGGAGGCCCGAGCCGAGATAGAATCCTCCAAAATGAAAATTGAATGGGGGTCGCAAATCCGTAATTATGTGATGCATCCCTATAAATTGGTCAAAGATGTGCGCACCGGGGAAGAAACGGGAAACGTGGATGCCGTTATGGATGGAGACATTAGTGCTTTCTTGAAAGCCTATCTGATGATGATGGGACAAAAAGAGGAATAAAATTCGGACATCAGACATCAGAAATCCGAGAACCGAGAACCGAGAACCGAGAACCGAGAACCGAGAACCGATAAAACGATGATCAAAATATATCACAATCCAAGATG
>JAUICT010000420.1 GCA_030429325.1 Bacteroidia bacterium | reverse complement strand
GTACTTCCGTTGGTGATTGTTTCCTACGGAGTTGGACTTGCTATTGAGTTCTTGTTCTGCGTGATCAAGAAACATGAGATAGAAGAAGGATATTTGGTCACCGGTATGTTGGTGCCATTGATTGTCCCTGTTGATTTGCCCCTTTGGATGTTGGCCGTGGCCGTGGCCTTTGGTGTGGTCATTGGAAAAGAGGTTTTTGGAGGTACGGGGATGAATATCTTGAACCCGGCGCTTACTATCCGAGCCTTCTTGTTCTTTGCCTATCCTACTTGGATGAGTGGAGACAAAGTTTGGGTGCACGGAGCGGTGGATACCGCAGGTACGGCCGATGCCATTTCCGGAGAGACCGTATTGGGATTCTTGGCACAGGGAAGAACCGCCGAAATGGGGTATTCCCTTTCGGATATGTTCCTTGGATTTATACCAGGTTCCATTGGGGAAACATCAACCCTATTGATTCTATTGGGAGGACTCTTCTTGGTGTTCTCTAAAATAGCCTCATGGCGCATTATGTTAAGTGCCGTTATAGGTGCTTTGGCCATGGGATTGATCTTTAACGGAATTGTGGAAGCTGGTTGGATACCAGAGTACAGCAAGTTCTATACTTTGATGAGTTTTGAATACTGGCAACACCTATTGGTGGGAGGTTTGGCCTTTGGTATCGTATTTATGGCTACCGATCCCGTTACAGGTTCACAAACCAACCAAGGGAAATGGATCTATGGATTTTTGATAGGTTTCTTGTCCGTGATGATTCGTGTGTTCAACCCGGGGTATCCAGAAGGTGTCTTCTTGGCTATCTTGTTGATGAACGTTTTTGCACCTACCATTGATCACTACGTGGTACGTGGCAACATTAAAAAACGAATGAAGCGATTGAAAACGGCAACTATTTATCCCAAACCATCGGATGAGGTTGATGCATTAAAAACGGAAACAGCGTAAGTGTTATGGCAATGAATACGGAAAAAAATAGCTATACGGTAATTTTTGCAGCAATCATGGTGGTTGTTGTGGGGTCCATACTTGCCTTTTTGGCAACCGGCCTCAAGCCAAGGATCGATGAGAACGAACGCTTTGAAAAACAACAGAACATCCTCTATGCAATGGGAGTTAACCAGAACGAGGGAGATGGGAGCGTAACTTTTATACCTACAAACGAAGTAGAGGCCGAGTTTTCCAAGTATATTAAAAAACAATTGGTTGTTCAAGGAGATAAGGTCACTGAAAAGGAAGAAGCCTATTTGATTGATTTGAAAAAGCAACTGAGTGAAATCAAGGCTGGAAATAATGCTGAACTACCTTTACTCATTGGTGAGAAAGATGGTAAGGAATTCTACATCATCCCCATGTACGGAAAAGGACTTTGGGATGCCATTTGGGGCTTTATATCCTTGGATGAGAACATGGTGGTACAAGGCGTTTATTTTGATCATAAAAGTGAAACCCCGGGTCTTGGGGCTAATATCAAGCAGCGTTTCTTTATGGATGATTTTGTTGGAGAATCCATATTGGACGGAAACAGCTATGCAGGGATTGGCGTGGTGAAAGGAAACAACGACCCCCTTAATCAGGATAAGGAAGACAATGAAGTAGATGCATTGGCAGGCGCCACCATTACAGGCAATGGGGTTACTGCGATGATCAAAGAAAGCTTGAAGCTTTACAAACCGTATTTAGAAACCATTAGAAAGAAATAATATGGCGCTACTATCAAAAAAAGATGCAAATCTGATATTGGATCCGTTGGCGGACAACAACCCCATTACCATTCAGGTATTGGGAATATGTTCTGCATTGGCAATCACGGCTGAACTTAAAGCGTCTGTAGTGATGGCTCTTTCAGTACTTTTTGTATTGGGAGTTGGTAACGTGGTAATTTCCTTGTTACGTAATGTGATTCCGTCAAAAATTAGGATTATTGTGCAATTGGTCGTAGTGGCTACCTTGGTGATCATTGTGGATCAAGTGCTCAAGGCCTTTGCTTATGAACTGAGCAAGACCCTCTCTGTTTTTGTGGGGTTGATTATTACTAACTGTATCATCATGGGCCGATTTGAGGCCTTTGCCTTGGGTAACGGACCATGGAAATCATTTTTGGACGGTATTGGAAATGCCCTAGGATATGGTGTTATTTTGGTTATCGTTGGATTTTTTAGGGAGCTTTTGGGTTCTGGAACCTTGTTTGGGATTCCTGTTTTGGGAGACCCCGTAACAAAAACAGGGCTTTACTCCATTGGATATGAAAACAACGGTTTTATGATCATTCCGCCAGCAGCTTTGATCGTGGTAGGAATCATTATCTGGGTACAACGTTCTAGAAATAGGGCATTAATAGAAGAAGCATAAATAGGAGAGTATGTTAGAGCATTTAGAACTGTTTTTTAAGTCGATCTTCATAGATAACATGGTATTCGCGGTCTTTTTGGGAATGTGTTCCTACTTGGCCGTATCCAAAAAAGTATCTACAGCCGTAGGTTTGGGAGCTGCCGTAATCTTTGTATTGGGGGTTACCGTTCCCTTGAACTGGTTGTTGGACAAATATTTGTTGCAAGACGGTGCATTGGTTTGGTTGGGCCCTGAGTATGCCGATTATAATCTGGGATTCCTTTCCTTCATCTTGTTTATTGCTACAATTGCTACCATGGTGCAATTGGTGGAAATAGTGGTGGAGAAGTTTTCCCCTTCACTCTATAACTCCTTGGGTATCTTTTTACCGCTGATCGCGGTGAACTGTGCCATCTTGGGAGGGTCTTTGTTTATGCAGACCCGTGAAATCCCCAATTTAGGATTGGCACTCAATTATGGAGTGAGTTCGGGAATTGGATGGTTTTTGGCCATTTTGGCCATCGCCGCCATTCGTGAAAAAATTAGATATTCCAATGTGCCTGCGCCA
>JAUICT010000419.1 GCA_030429325.1 Bacteroidia bacterium | reverse complement strand
ATTGCGGCCATTTTGAACCGTGAAGAGATCAAAACATTATCAGAAACAGCAAAAAGTTTAGGCTTGGATGTGCTCTTGGAAGTGCACAATGAAGAGGAACTGCAAAAATCCGTCATGCCCAGCTTGGACATGCTTGGGGTAAACAATCGGAACCTAAAAACCTTTGAAGTAAGTTTGGAGACCAGCAAATCCCTTTCGAAGCAGATTCCCAACGATTTTGTAAAGGTTTCTGAAAGCGGCATCAGTTCGGTGGAAGCCATAAAGGACCTCCGGACCTATGGTTACCAAGGTTTCTTGATCGGGGAGAATTTCATGAAAACGGATGACCCTGGAAAGAGTGCAAGAGAATTTATAAATGAATTAAATAGATAAGGTCATTTCGAACTGTCGGATTGAGCGCAGTCCAAATCAAAGTGAGAAATCTGATTTGAGATTCCTCAATCACTTCGCTCATATCGGAATGACAAAAAAGTAAACTATGAAACTAAAGGTCTGCGGCATGAACCATAACCCTACCGAAGTGGCACAATTGCAACCCGATTATCTGGGCTTTATTTTCTGGGAACCTTCTGCACGTTCTTTTGAAAGCAAAATGCCCAGCATACCCAAATCCATCAAAAAAGTAGGGGTTTTTGTGGATGCCCCTTTGGATGAAGTTTTGGAAAAAGTCGTACAATACCAATTGGATGCCGTACAACTGCATGGCAAGGAAAGTGTTGCTTATTGCGATGCTTTACGTCATGCTGAACTGGTTTCAGCATCACATAAGGATGAGACCCCGAAACAAGTTCGGGGTAACGGGATGGAAATCATCAAAGTGTTTTCTATCAAGGACAATTTTGATTTCTCCGTTTTGAAAGATTACGAAACGGTATGCGATTATTTCTTGTTCGACACCAAGGGCAAACTGCCCGGTGGGAATGGTTACACCTTTGACTGGTCCGTCTTGGAGAACTATCCATCCACCAAACCCTTCTTTTTAAGTGGGGGCATTGGGTTGGAATCTGTTGAAAAACTGAAAGAATTTAAGAACAGTCCAGCTTCAAAATACTGTTACGCCATCGATGTCAACAGTAAATTTGAATTGGAACCCGGACGAAAAGATATCACAACATTGAAAGTGTTTCAAGAATCACTTTCTGAATTTCAACCAAATAAACAATTGCCTAAAACGGGTAATTGAGAATTGATAACTGATAATTATAAATTGATATGAGCTATCACGCTGATGAAAGGGGCTATTACGGTGAGTTTGGGGGTGCCTATATCCCAGAAATGCTCTACCCCAATTGCGAAGAGCTTCGCCAGAACTATATCCAGATCATGCAGGAACCTTCCTTTCATGAAGAATTTCATCAATTGCTGAAGGATTATGTTGGCCGTCCCACACCGCTCTACTTTGCCAAACGCCTTTCCGAAAAATACAACACCAAAATCTACCTAAAACGGGAAGATTTATGCCATACCGGGGCACACAAGGTCAACAATACCATTGGTCAGATTTTGATGGCCAAAAAGCTGGGCAAAAACCGAATCATTGCAGAGACAGGCGCCGGTCAGCATGGAGTGGCCACAGCCACCGTCTGTGCCCTTATGGGAATCAAGTGTGTGGTGTATATGGGTGAGATTGATATTGCCCGACAAGCGCCCAATGTAGCCCGAATGAAAATGTTGGGAGCCGAAGTACGCCCGGCCCTATCGGGCAGCAGAACCTTGAAGGATGCCACCAACGAGGCCATTCGCGATTGGATCAACAACCCGGTGGACACCCATTATATCATTGGTTCGGTGGTGGGACCCCACCCCTACCCAGATATGGTGGCCCGGTTTCAGTCCGTGATTTCTGAAGAGGTCAAATCCCAGCTTCAGGAAAAGGAAGGTCGTGAAAATCCAGATTATGTAGTGGCTTGTGTGGGGGGTGGAAGCAACGCCGCTGGGGCTTTCTATCACTATTTGGATGAACCTGAAGTGGGTATCATTGCGGTTGAGGCCGCTGGTAAAGGCATCCATTCCGGGGAAAGTGCCGCCACTTCAGCACTTGGAAAAGTAGGGATTATCCATGGCAGTAAAACCCTGTTGATGCAAACACTGGATGGACAGATCACGGAACCGTATTCCATTTCCGCAGGACTGGATTACCCGGGTGTTGGCCCCCTACATGCCCATTTATATAAATCTGGAAGAGGAGAGTTTATTTCCATCACCGATGATGAGGCTATGAAGGCAGGATTGGGGCTTTGTGAATTGGAAGGCATCATTCCCGCCATAGAATCGTCCCATGCCCTTGCCATCTTTGAGGATAGAAAGTTCAAAGAGGATGACATTGTTGTCGTGAACCTATCCGGACGAGGCGACAAGGACCTACAGAATTACATTGATTATTTTAGACTTTAGATGATAGACAGTAGAACCAAGACCTATTTTCACAATCTTATGTCTCACATCTCAAATCTCATTTTATGAACAGAATCAAACAAAAACTACAAGAGGATAAAAAGATCCTTTCCATATATTTCACTGCGGGTTATCCCCAGTTGAACGATACCGTAAAAATCATCCAAGACCTGGAGAAAAACGGGGTGGACCTTATTGAAATTGGATTGCCCTTTAGCGATCCCTTGGCGGATGGCCCTACCATTCAGGAAAGTTCCACCATCGCCCTAAAAAATGGCATGCATACCGAACTGCTCTTTGAGCAACTCAAGAATATCCGCGATACCGTTTCCATTCCCTTGATCATCATGGGCTATTTCAATCCTGTATTTCAATACGGCGTGGAGGCCTTTTGCCAAAAATGTCAGGAAATAGGAATTGATGGGCTTATTTTACCTGATTTGCCATTGGACGTCTACCAAGAGGAATACGAGACCATCTTTAAAAAATATGGATTGATCAATGTGTTTTTG
>JAUICT010000418.1 GCA_030429325.1 Bacteroidia bacterium | reverse complement strand
TTTCGCCTTCAATTTCACTTTTTGGGGTCAAAGCCGCAACAGAATCCACAATAACAATATCAATGGCCCCGGAACGAATCAGGTTGTCGGCAATCTCCAACGCTTGTTCCCCATGGTCGGGTTGGGAAATGATGAGGTTGTCAATATCCACCCCCAATTTTTTGGCATAAAAGCGATCAAAGGCATGTTCCGCATCAATAAAGGCTGCGATGCCACCAGCTTTTTGGGCTTCGGCAATGGCATGTAAGGTCAATGTGGTCTTACCGGAAGATTCGGGACCATATATTTCAATGACCCTTCCTCTTGGGTATCCGCCAACGCCCAAAGCAACATCCAATCCCAACGATCCAGTGGGGATTACCTCAACATCTTCCACTACACTATCACCCATTTTCATCACGGCACCCTTGCCGTAAGTCTTGTCCAACTTGTCCAGTGTTAGTTTAAGGGCCTTTAATTTTGCTTCTTTTTCGTTGCTCATGGTTCAATGGATTAGGAAGGCTAAAATACCATTTCTTTCTTCATACGGCAAAGGCCACGCAACCTTTTTATCAGATATGAATCTAAGGGGTACTAACTCAATATCCATAGGGCGAACATTAGTTCGACATTCAAGGTAGGGAGAAAATTTAGCTGTGAAAAAGACCAAAGTGGTTTTAAAAGGGTTTCTGTATTAAGGAAACCCTTTTCTTTTTACCTCAACGGGAATTTGTATCTTTGCATCCATTTTTAGAGAACCATTCTTTAACTTAAATATTGGTATAGCATGCAACTGTACAATACATTAAGTGCAAAGGAAAGGGAGAAACTCATTGAGGAAGCGGGCAAAGATCGGCTTACCATCTCTTTCTACAAGTACGCACATATTGGGAACCCCAAAATTTTACGAAACCATCTTTTTTTGGCTTGGAATGAGATGGAGGTTCTAGGCCGAATCTATGTGGCCCACGAGGGGATTAATGCGCAACTTTCTGTTCCTGCGGAAAATTTTGAAACCTTTAAAGCGCACTTGGACAGCATCACTTTCTTGGAAAACGTTCGATTGAACATTGCCATTGAGCAGGACAATAAATCCTTCCTGAAGCTGAAGGTGAAAGTCCGTAAAAAAATTGTGGCCGATGGATTGAACGACAACACCTTTGATGTCACCAACAAAGGCATCCATGTAGGCGCCGAACAGTTCAATGCGCTTATTGAGGACCCTGATACGGTTTTGGTGGATATGCGAAACCACTATGAAAGTGAAATAGGCCACTTTAAAAATGCCATTACACCGGATGTGGATACATTTAGGGATTCTTTGGATATTATTGAAGCTGATTTGGCCGAACACAAGGAAGATAAGAAATTGGTCATGTACTGTACCGGAGGCATTCGTTGCGAAAAGGCCAGCGCTTATTACAAACACAAAGGTTTTAAAAATGTGTACCAGTTGGAAGGCGGTATCATTGAATATACCAGACAGGTCAAGGCCAACAATCTTGAGAATAAATTTTTGGGCAAAAACTTCGTGTTCGACCATAGAAGGAGTGAGCGAATCTCGGAAGACATCATTTCCAATTGCCACCAATGCGGGAAACCTTGCGACACCCATGTCAATTGTGCCAATGAAGCATGTCATTTGCTGTTTATCCAGTGTGAAGAATGTGCTACTGCAATGGATAACTGTTGCTCCACGGAATGCCAGGAAATCCATGCATTACCCTATGAAGAACAAAAGAAACTCCGTAAAGGCAAGGAAGTCAGCAACAAGATTTTTAAAAAAGGACGTTCCCCCGTGTTGAAATACAAAAACTAGCATTTCACGATAGCCACAAATTGTGCTATATTTACCATTGAGAATTTTTATGAACCCTATTGAGGTTGTCCAAAAAGGATAAATGATGTTTGTGTGTCACATCGAGCGCAGTCGAGATGTATGTTAAACAATGTTTGTTTTAAGGAGTTCTCGACTGCGCTCGAACTGACAACTTGTTTTTGTACACCTCAATCAAGATACAAAATATGGCGTGTAGCAGTTGTTCAACCGGCAAGGATGGACAACCGCGTGGTTGCAAGAACAATGGGACTTGCGGCACTGATGGTTGTAACAAGCTAACGGTCTTCGATTGGCTTTCCAATATGTCGTTGCCCAACGGTCAAAAATCTTTTGATTGCGTTGAGGTGCGTTTCAAGAACAGTAGGAAGGAATTTTATAGGAATGCGGACAATCTTCCGTTATCCATAGGTGATGTTGTGGCCACACAAGCCAAATCAGGTCATGATGTGGGTATGGTAACCCTTACCGGGGAGTTGGTTCGCATCCAGATGAAACGGAAAAAGGTCGCGGCGGATGACAAAGCTCTTCCAAAAATCTACAGAAAAGCCACCCAAAGGGATATTGACATCTGGCAAAAGTGCCGGGACCGAGAAGAAGAAATTAAAAAACGATCTCGGGAAATTGCCATTTCACTAAAGCTGGAAATGAAACTCAGTGATGTTGAGTTTCAGGGAGATGGATCTAAGGCAACTTTTTACTACACGGCGGAAGATCGGGTCGATTTTAGACAATTGATCAAAGACATGGCCAAGGCTTTTGGCATTCGAATTGAAATGCGCCAAATAGGCTACCGCCAAGAAGCACAACGTTTAGGAGGCGTTGGTTCCTGTGGACGGGAACTTTGTTGCTCCACTTGGTTAACGGATTTTAGATCGGTAAGTACGGCATCTGCCAGATATCAGCAATTGGCTTTGAACCCGCAGAAATTGGCAGGTCAGTGTGGTAAACTAAAGTGCTGTCTAAACTATGAGTTGGATATGTACTTGGAAGCACTCAAAGGATTTCCGTCTCAAGACAGCAAGTTGTTGACCAAAAAAGGATTGGCCTTTTGTCAGAAAGTGGACATCTTTAAAGAAACGCTATGGTTT
>JAUICT010000417.1 GCA_030429325.1 Bacteroidia bacterium | reverse complement strand
GATGACGAATTGCTGGCGCGACAGCGAATTGTTGAGTTACTGGAAATGCGAAAGGAATTCCATATTGAAGCGCAATGTGCCAATGGGGAAGAAGCCATCCAACAAATCAACACCGTTGGGCCCGATGTGCTTTTTTTGGATGTGGAACTGAAAGACTTAACTGGTTTTGATGTGCTCCAAAACCTGAACCTACAGAAAATGCCCTTGATTGTCTTCATCACGGCCTATGACAGTTATGCCATTCAGGCCTTCAACAATTATGCATTGGATTTTCTACTAAAACCCTTCAAAAATCACCGATTTTTTGAAACTCTAGACCGTATTGAGGAACGGATGAAACTCAACAACTACGGAACCGATATGAGGCAGTTTTTATTGGATATTCAAGGTAATATTGGAAGCCCCCCAAACACTATGGCTTCCCGGTTTCCCATTCGAGAGAACAACCGAACTGTTTTTTTGAACAAGGAACGCATCAAGTATATCTGTGCTTCCAGCTATTATTCGGATGTTCACAGTGTAGACAAAACCTATACCGTCAGGGAATCCCTTAAAAATCTTTTGGTACAGTTAAACGCCACCAACTTTGTACGAATCCACCGATCTACCATCATCAATGTGGACCATATGCAGGAACTTGTTCATTCGGATTACAACGAAATGGATGTGCGGATGCAAGATCAGGAACTGTTCCGAATCAGTAAATCATATAAAAAGGAATTTCTAAAAAAATTGGGGTTGACCACATGACCAAGCTGTTGAAAAAATATGGGGAGAGACCTTTGATCATCTACTTGGTGGTCTTTTACACTTTTATTGCCCTTGTGGATTTTCTGCGGAGCTTTTACTTTCTGTACAGTGGTCCAAGGCGCGTCACGAACGATTTTACCGGGCTGGTTTTGGTGAGCCTTGTTGATTGGGCCGTTGTACTCCTTTTTATGTGCTCCGTTTCCTTGCTCACCAAATACCTACTGATGAAACGGGTGTCTTGGACAAAGATCATCCCATTGCACATTGTTTTGAGTATTTTGCAAAGTTACCTTGTTGGGTTTATCTCTCCTCTGTTGCTCACTTACGAACTGATAACCATTGAACTTGGATTTTTCGAGAAGGTCACCCATACCTTTTTCTTCAATGTCACCACCAATATCTTGCTCTACAGTTCCATGATTCTCATTATCTACGCCTATTTCTATCTTCAGCAGATAAAAAATCAGGAGATACGGAACAAAGTTCTAGAGAACAGTCTCATAAAGTTTAAACTGAAAACCCTGGAAAGTCAGCTCAACCCCCACTTCCTTTTCAACACGCTGAACAGTATTTCCAGCCTTATCCCCAACGATCCGGATGCCGCCCAAGACATGGTGGCAGATATTAGTTTCTTGCTTCGGAAATTTCTAAGCATTGATGACAAGAACTTTATCACCGTTCGGGAAGAACTGGAAATTCTGGATTACTATACCAACATCCTAAAGCAGCGTTTTCAAGAAGATCTGGTTATCACTCAAGAAGTACAGGAATCCACTCTATACAAACAGATTCCGCGATTGTTGATACAGCCCATTATTGAAAATTCCATAAAACATGGATTCTCAAAGGAAAACAAAAAGCTGAACATACACCTGTCCATCCAAGACCAAGGAGACTCCATTTTGTTATCCGTTGAAAACAATGGCAAAAAAATCCCCAAATACCCCATTTACTCCAACAGTGGTATTGGCATCATCAACATTAAGGAACGATTGCAGGCATTGTATCACGGTAAATCGGATTTTCATTTTGAGAATATGCCCAAGGGGGTTAAAACGGTGATTACCATTCCCACAATACAAAGCCTTTAATGCATTTTCTTGTAAGTTCACATCAAATAAAGATAAATCGGAATCAATTTTGCGCGAACTGGGACAGAAAACACGAGTTTAGCACTGTTTTCAAAACAATGGTTTTGTTTGATGATTTATGCTAAAGCCAACTATTTAAGTTGGCTTTAGTTCTTATAGCTACACAAGTATGGTAAAAAAAATAGGGATACTGCTATTTCTTGCAGTCGTAGGTCAAGCGTTTGCACAAACTTCGTTCAAGGGTAAGATAGTGGACTCCAATGGTGCTGCCATTGCCTTTGCCAATGTGGTAGCCATGAGCAAGTCTGATTCAACCCTGATAAAAGGTGCCATCACCGATATGGACGGGGTGTTCAACATTGATATACGCCAACCACAAAACAGCTATTTATCCATTTCCTATGTGGGCTTCCAGACTAAAACCGTAACCGACCTATCCAACACCAATTTAGGGAACATCAGTTTGGCAGATCAGACCCAAGCGCTTGAAGAAGTTGCCGTGGTAGGTCAAAAACCCTTCATTCAAAAAGAACAGGACAAGCTGGTACTCAATGTAGAAAACAGTATCGTGAACACGGGAAACTCCACCATGGAGTTGTTGGAAAAGGCCCCAGGGGTGATCATAGATCAAGATGATGTCATTTCTCTCAGTGGCCGCACCGGGGTACGAATCTATATGGATGGCAAGGATACACGCTTACAAGGAGAACAACTGGCAAATTTGTTGCGTAGCCTACCTTCTTCCAATATCGAGAAAATAGAGATCATCACCAATCCCTCGGTGCGTTATGAGGCCCAGGGCAATGCGGGCATTATCAACATTGTGACGAAAAAAGGGAAACTTTATGGTACCAACGGAAGCCTTACCTTGAGTCCGGGATACGGGCGCTATTTCCGATGGAACAGTGCCATGGACTTTAACCATAGAACTGAAAAATTGAACCTCTACGGTCAGTATTCCTATACCGACCGCAATCAATACCAAGAAATTGTCATTGATCGGGTATTTTTGGATGGGGACCAGCCCCAAGGTTATTATGACCTTCAAAATGATTTTGAATTGCCTTTA
>JAUICT010000416.1 GCA_030429325.1 Bacteroidia bacterium | reverse complement strand
GGGGTAGGTGATATCCACAAAATCATATCCTTCGTATAAGTGGAAACGACCTTGCATGACCACGACCTTTTTGCCGGAAATGGTTCCATAGATCAGTTTTCCTGAATGAAATTCCACGGTGGCCAATGGAAAATGGGGGATATGGTTGTAATGGGCCTCAACCGGATTTTCAATGTTATCTACCAATTGCCCTAGTCCTGTGCCCAGTACAATTCCAATTTCAGGGGCTTCAAACCCTCGTTTTATTAAATAATCAACAGATTCGTCAAGTTGTGCTTGGGTCATTTTTTCATATGTTTTAAAAAAGGCTGAAAAGCCTCAATATCTTTTATGTCTTCGTAATGGTCCACATCGTTTTTTTCAGAAAGTAAAAAAACCGAATCAGCCATTAAGTCTTTTAAAGTATCCGAGAGAACGGTATTTGTTCCCCATGCTTTGTTCAGAAACAGTTCCTTTCTCAAGGTGGTCATCCCAAGAAGGTAGTATCCTCCATCTTCCGCGGGCCCTAGCACAAAATCATGGTCGTCCAATCTGGAAAAAGCCTCTTCCATATCGGTTTGGGATAGCTGGTACATATCACTCCCAATAATAATGATTTTTTCAAAGCCTGTCTTAAACCCTTCTTCAAAAGCATTCAACATACGCATTCCCAAATCAGGACCGTGTTGCAGTTTTTTTGTATAGTTATGGTTGTCCCAAATATCGTTTTCCCAAACGGACTCTGAATAGAAAACCCATTTTTCCACAGCCAGATTTTTGGTGAACGAAACAGTGTGTTGGAGTAGGAACTTGTATATGTCTAGCGCGGCCCTATCTCCGACCTTGGCTGCTAAACGAGTCTTGCATTTGCCAAGTTCAGGGTTTCTGGTGAGGATTATGAGAAGGCTACTGCGCATGTGTGTTGCTTTTGTTGGCGTACACTTTTTTGGCATTGGTCAAAAATCGCCCCCAATACTTACTAAAAGCATGTACTTTTTCTGTTTGTTTCTGGGTTTGGTCAACTACTGGGCGACCTTGGTTTTTCCATTCAAAAATTCCTCCGTATAAATTTTTAACGTTTGTGTACCCGGCATTGATTAGTTGTTCGGCAATGTCTTCAGAGCGAACGCCTATGGAACAATAAACCACTAGTGGGGTATTGGGGTCCGGGATTTTTTCTTGTGTGGACTTTATATCAAAATCGGTGTAGCCAACATATATGGCATTTTTTATATGGCTAACCTGAAACTCTTCAAGTTCACGTGCATCCAAAAGCACAATAGGGCCTGTTGTGTCCAATTCCATTACTTGGATGTATGCCACCGTATCGTCATTGTACTTTTTAAGTACATCGGGAAGGGATTGCGCACAGGAAACCATGCTGAGGGCCAAAAAAAGAAGAAGATGTAGGTGATGCTTCATGGATTTTGGATGTAATCCAAAGATAGTCGTTTAAATTTTTTGATCCAAAGTGAAATGATTGTGGACAAGAATGTGGTCAATAAAAATCCAACAAAAAAGGGTATCCTAAAAAGACACCCTTTGGAGAGACTACATTTTCTAAATGGGAATTTTAGTCAATAGTGGTTTAGTATAGCTTAACTGATATAATAGTATAAACTGCTGATTAGGGAACCTACGGAAACGGCAATTACAAAATACCAGAAAAGGTAACCTAGTTTTACTTCTATAGTGTTCATTTTGCAATGGTGTTTGTTCTCGGTTGAGATGTTCTGCTCCCCGAAAGTACTAAAAGCAATGTCCCTACAATTCACAATTTTATTTGTGGCAGTAAATGGGATATAATTGGTGTAAATTGCTTTGTAAATGGAAAAACCACCCTCTATTGTATTTGAAAATCAAGAAGGAAAGGAATGGAAGGTAGTGGGTTTTTGTTTCGTTTTTTTTCTGAAAACCAGAAAGTTACCTTGATGTGGTGGGGGTAGGAATCAAAAATAAAAGAAATGGGGCCGTAAGCTTTTCGCCCACGGCCCCATTCCTGCCTTATCAGGAAACCTCCCTTAAACCAAAGGGGTTCCTTTAAGACGCTTTTCAATTTTTTGCTTTTTAAGGGTCAGATTTTTCATCACCTCCATTAGTTTGGAATCTTTGGTTTTTTTATAGATTTCATTAATGGATAATATAAGATGTTTGGCTTCCCTGGAAGCTTCAACCCTATCGCTTGTGGACATGTGGCTCAAAGGTCTGTTCTCAAACTCTTGGGCCTTTGCAAGTAACTCTTGAGTCATTTTTGTTTAAAATTAATCTGAATTGGCTAAATATAAGGGTTTGTTTTATAGTTTGTGCTTATAATGCCATTCGATTTTTGTATTTATGAAAACCTTAAGAGAAAAAAGTCGTTTTAACTTTTTTCTAAGTTTCAAAAATGTTGACGGGTGAAAAACAGCTCTTTAAAGTCATTTGACCCGGGTCAATGTAGTCGCTAAAAGCTCCTATTCCTTACGGATTTTGGAACTCCACCCCTTCTATTTTCACCACCACCGGGTTGGGCCACGTCTGGTCATTGTAGAGGCGTTGAGATCGCATCACACTTATGGTAAGACCACTTTCCGTGGACAGGATCTTGGGAGCTGGGTCCGTGTTCGGGGCGTATTCCAACACCTTTCCATTCTGTCCCAAAACGCTGATCTTGGTATTGGGACCCGCTTTTACGGAATTTAGGGTAAACGCCTTCCGTTTCCCAAAGGGCATGGCCTCTTTGGTGATAAAGGCATAAACGGTATTCTGGTTCTTCTTTTTGGTGAACCAGATGTTTCCTTCTCGGATCACGCCCCAAGATTCCACATCATGGATGGACTCACCGTTCACAAACTGCCAAAGGGCCACTTCGCGAAGGCGCTCTTCTTGTTCAATGGGCAATGAGCCATCCGGTTTTGGGCCTACGTTCAGCAACCAGTTGCCGCCTTTTGCCCTGATCTCAATAAGTTGCTCAATA
>JAUICT010000415.1 GCA_030429325.1 Bacteroidia bacterium | reverse complement strand
AGTATTTTCAGCTTTTCCATAGAGAAGTTGCCATCTCTTGATCTTACTCCAAAATATCCTGTGCCAAAATGAAAAATAACATCACCCCCCTGTTTGTGATATGGGGATAGACCTCCTTCCCCCGTATTGTGGTATGCTCCGGATTTTTCAACGCCTTGGTTCATGGCGGTTACCGCAGCAGCAGACAAAGAACCAAAACTCATGGCAGATATATTTATCACCGAAGCAGGTCGAAAAGGTTTTTTACGTTTATTGAAGGCGCCAATGACTTTTGCACAGGGTAGAAAACAAGGGTTAGATATGTTTGGGTGTTCATCTGGTATTTGATACCCAATCATGGCATTTTTCACAAAAATGTGTTGATGGGCATAGATGTCCCGATCTGTACCAAAGCCCTCATAATTATTTTCTTTTTTGGCCGAGGCATAGATCCATCCTCTTTCTATTCGGTTAAATGGAAGCTCCTCACGGTTGTTGGCCACAAAATATTGACGCATTTCCGGACCAATGCTCTCCAACCAATATCGTAAATGACCTACCACTGGAAAATTATGGCTGATGGTGTGTGCTTTCTGAAAAAAAACATCTCTAACGGCTACCAAAAAAAGAAAAGTAAGTATCCAACCCCACCAAGGGATACTTCCAAGAAAATCCAATATAGACTCCATAATTACATGTTCAAATAGTCCAAAGTAAGTTGGGTCATGGTCTTTACGCCCAAAAGGAGTCCGCTGTCATCAATTTTGAAATCAGGAGTATGATGAGGAAAGGACTCGGTGGTGCCAGGGGTCATTCCGCCTAAAAAGAAAAACATGCCCGGCACCTTTTCTTGAAAATAGCTAAAGTCTTCGGCACCTGTAATAGCTTTGTGAATGGTAACATTGTCTTTGCCGGCTACTTTTTCAAGGGTAGGGGCCATTTGCGCTGTTAAATCCAAGTCATTGAATGTAATGGCTGTGGATGTGGTAATTTCAATGGTTGCTTCAGCACCATAGGCTTTGGCGATGGCAGGTACCATTTCTTCCATACGTTTATTGATGTGCTTCTGCATATCGTAATCCAAAGTTCGGATGGTACCGATCATCTCCGCACTTTCAGGGATGATGTTGAATCGTACCCCACTAGTGATTTTCCCGACTGAAATTACTGCGGCTTCATTGGTAAGGTTGGTTTCACGGCTGATGATGGTCTGGAGGCCATCGATAATCTTGGCACTGATCATGATAGGGTCTATACCTGCCCAAGGTTGCGACCCATGGGTCTGCTTTCCCTTAACATTGATGACAAAACGTTGGGCAGCTGCCATAGCCCCTCCCGGTTTGTACTTAACGGTATTGATTGGGGTCTGGGAATTAATGTGGAGACCAAAAATAGCATCCACATCAGGGTTTTGAAGAACGCCTTCCTTGACCATTAGTTTGGCACCGCCTTCTTCACCGGGAGGTGGGCCTTCCTCGGCTGGTTGGAAGATAAACTTGACCGTGCCATTAATCTTGTCTTTGTTTTTGGACAATACTTCAGCTACTCCCATTAAAATGGCTGTATGGGTATCGTGTCCGCATGCGTGCATAACGCCGACTTCGTTTCCCAGAAACTCCGACTTTACGGTAGATTTAAATGGAAGGTCGTTGCGCTCAGTAACAGGAAGAGCATCGATGTCCGCTCTTAAGGCAACTACTTTACCAGGCTTTCCTCCTTTGAGTAGACCAACTACTCCGGTATGTGCAACGCCGGTTTGCACTTCTATACCCAAGGATTTTAGATGCTTCGCAATCTTTTCGGCTGTTTTGAACTCTCGGTTGCTAAGTTCCGGGTTTTGGTGGATATCACGGCGCCACTCAATGACTTTACCTTCTATATTCTGGTAATCTTTTTCCAATTTGGCATCCTGCGCCCAAAGGGATAGGCCAGATGCCAAAAACACGAGAGTGATGATTTTGTTCATAAGAAATCAGTTTAAAATTTTATAAGTCGATATCCTTGGTTTTGTAATTGAATAAGGGCGGTCATGGCCGAAAGGGCTATCTTACTCCCAGGAATCAAATCTTCTCTGGGGTATTTTCGGGAATTCGAAGATTGTCCGCATAAAATAACCTGTACTCCAGCATTCTGTAACTCATTTATCAAATCGTAATTCGGATTTATGGTTCCAAAACGATCTTGGTATGCTTCGTTGTGGGCAAGGTCTTTGGTAGCGCCTCCATGAACCACCAATGCTACTTTAAGCTGGGATAGCGGAACACCATTTTGGGCATGCATGTTTAAAAAACGGGCCGCAGTTTCTATCTTTTTATTGATTTCTGTGTGAGAGTCAGGACTGTCCATGATATCGAACACCACTTTGAATTCAGCACTTGTATCGGTCTTGAAATCTTGGTTTTCCACAGCCCACACCGCTCCATGTTTTTCTATTACAGGGCCCGCTTTCTTCTCCTGTGCGCTTATCATAAGTCCAATAAAAAAACATGAAATGAGTAAAAAACGGGGATACTTCATCAGCAAAAAGTTGAGTTGTTAAATATATTCAATTCAAATCAAAACTCCTTCGTGTTTATAAATATTGACAGGATGATTTTAGCATGAGGGCTTTATTGGCTAATTTCACCCCTACGTTTTAAAAGCCGAGCATTTGAGTACTTTTTTGGATGAATTGAACGATGCACAACGAGCTCCTGTATTGCATAAGGATGGCCCGTTAATGGTGATTGCCGGGGCGGGTTCTGGGAAGACACGTGTATTGACCTATCGCATAGCCCACTTGATGAACCAAGGGGTAGATTCGTTCAATATTTTAGCGTTGACTTTTACCAACAAGGCGGCCCGTGAAATGAAGAAACGGATTGCCGATATTGTGGGTACTTCCGAAGCCAAAAATCTTTGGATGGGGACGTTCCACTCTGTTTTTGCCAAATTATTACGGTTTGATGGGGATAAATTGGGATTCCCG
>JAUICT010000414.1 GCA_030429325.1 Bacteroidia bacterium | reverse complement strand
CTATGACAACAATTGGGGCTGGGGTGGCTTCGGTTGGGGATGGAACGACCCTTGGCTATGGAATGCCGGATGGGGATGGAATGCCGGATGGGGATGGGGCTGGAACAGACCTTGGAGATTTAACCGTTGGGGCTGGGGCGGATATTATGGCTGGGGTGGATACCCTTACTATGGTGGTTGGGGATATGCCGGCTACTACGGTTGGGGCGGCTACTATAACTATGGCTGGAGACCCTACTACAACAATAGATATTACGGAAGAAATTATGCCTATAACCGAACCCGTAGAGGCTATAACAGCGTAATTCCCGGCACAACATTAAGAGGACGCTCCAATCTTGCATCAAGGTCGAGAGGTTATACATCCCGATACAGAACAGACAGTGGACGTTCCAACTTGAGCAGCAGAACTGCAACATCTGGAAGAAGCTCCAGAACCTACAGTGACCTAAGCTCAAGAAGAACCGTTAGTGCAGATGCCTCTGCCCGGAACAGGGACTACAGAACCAGCAGAAGCACAAGAACCACACCTCGATACAACAGTGGTAGTTCAAGAACATACCGTTCCTACGGCACCACACCTTCAACAAGAAGTAGTGGCACCTATAGAAGAAGTGGAACAGTGAACCGAAGCTCATCTTCTCCCAGTTATCGCAGTTCGGGAAGAAGCACAAGAAGCTATCAATCTTCACGTAGTACGGCTCCGAGACGAAGCAATTACAGCAGGTCTTCTTCGCGATCAAGCTCACGAAGCAGCGGCTATAGAAGTAGTGGTTCTAGCTCTAGAAGTAGTGGAAGCTATAGAAGCTCCGGAAGCAGCTCCAGAAGTTCTGGCGGCAGATCAGGAGGCTCATCACGCTCATCAGGAAGAAGTAACGGAAGACATTAAATCCCAGAAATCCATCTCAACTCATTAAAAAATTGAAAATGAAACAAATTTCAACTTTCATAATGGTATTGGCATGCACTTTTGCAACCGCACAGACCATAGACGACGTTTTACGATACAGTACAGAAAACATTCAGGGAACGGCAAGATTTCAGGCCATGGGTGGCGCATTTGGAGCACTTGGCGGTGATTTATCAGCCTTAAATGTCAACCCCGCAGGTTCTGCAGTATTCAATTTCAGTGAAATTAGCATCACAGGGTCCAATTATCACCGAAACAATGATGCGTTCTTTGGAAACAGCGTAAGCAATACCACCGACAATTCCTTGGAATTTAACCAAGTGGGAGGTGTTTTGGTATTCAAATCCACAGAAAGCCCTTGGAAAAAAGTTGCCTTGGCATTCAACTACGACATGGTACAAAATTTTGATAATGGCTTTTTTGCGGGAGGAAACACATCCGTAGGTATAGACAATTATTTTTTGAACTTTGCCCAAGGGCAGCCTCTTGGACCTCTCCGTGTACAGCAGGGGGAGTTCATTGAAGAAGCCTATCTGGATATCGGTTCCAGCCTTGGGTTTGGTGCCCAGCAGGCTTTCCTAGGATTCCAAGCAGGCCTTATTGAACCTACGGTAGATGATGATGACAACACTTCTTACTTTTCAAACGCCGAATACAGCAGCGTAAACCAAGAATACCTTCAGACCACTTCTGGATACAACAGCAAGTTCACGGTAAATTTTGCCGGCCAATATCAGGAAAATCTTTACGTAGGTGCTTCATTGAATTTTCACAATGTACTGTACGACAGGGTTACTTTGCTGGACGAAAATGGATATAACCAAGACTCCCCTATTCAATTCACCACTTTTGACAATTTATTGCATACCGAAGGTTACGGGTTTTCATTTAGCCTTGGGGCCATTGCCAAATTAAATGAAAGTGTGCGCGTTGGAGGTAGCTATCAGTCCCCTACATGGTACGAGTTGACGGACGACACTTCACAGCGCATCAACTCCACTTTGGCGGTATCGGATATCGATTTCATTGATTTTAGCATTGTTAACCTGTTCGAAGATTATCGCATAAAAACTCCCGGCAAGCTTACCGGTAGTGTTGCCGTAATCTTTGGCCAAGATGGTTTGTTGAGTTTTGACTACGGATACCAAGACATGTCACAAGCAGAGCTTAGACCCACATCTGACCCTAATTTTGCATCGGAAAATGATTTTATAAATGAAACACTTGGCGTTGTGAACACTTATCGATTGGGTGGGGAATTCCGAATAGACCAAGTAAGTTTAAGGGCGGGGTATAGATACGAGGACAGTCCTTATGAAAATGACGACATTGTGGGCGAACTAACTGGATTCTCCGGTGGTATCGGCTATAGTTTTGGAGGAAGCAGATTGGATTTGGCCGTTAGCCGAACCGAACAGGATGTAAACACCTTCCTTTTTGATTCCGGCATTAATAGTTCCGCTATGATCAATAGGATAAATACCAATATTTCCTTGGGATATAGTTTTAAATTCTAATTTGGAAATACTTGAAAATATAAGGTCGGAGCAATCCGGCCTTTTTTGCTTTAACGTACTAAGGAAAAATGTCTACGTACCGAACGGGCCACCAAAACCCCACTGTCACCCCGATCATAATCCAGTCGAAACCAATAATCGGAAGAAGGCAAATCCCTTCCGTTATAGGTTCCATCCCATCCTAGATTGGGATCCAACTGCTTCAATAACTTACCATAACGATCAAAGATAAATACGGTTGGGTTGGACAATTGATCAATACCATAAACATTCCAACTGTCGTGCACCCCATCCCCGTTGGGCGTAAAGAATTTGGGATAACCCACTACCAAAAATGGAACAGGGTCTGAAGTTCCGCAGCCATTCTTGTCATTTATGACCACCGAGTTTAATCCGGGAGGGACATCCAAGAAAATAGGATCATCCTGAAACTCCCCACCATTGATGGCATATTCATAATCCCCATCGCCATCGGGAATAAACTCCACATTGTACGGGTCGGTTTGATCACTGTTCACCAAA
>JAUICT010000413.1 GCA_030429325.1 Bacteroidia bacterium | reverse complement strand
GATTTCGTCCTCAGGCAGCTTGTTCTTTTTTGGTGATAGACAAATCCAGTCCCAAACACCTGTCAAAGGATACGCACCGGAAGTTTCAATATGGGTTTGCAAATTTCTGGACTTTAAGCTAGAGGTCAATGGACCCATGTCCCAAGTCAAGGGCTCACCACCGGTAACCACAATGGTATTGGAATATTTTTCGGCATTGTCCACAATCTGATCAATTGCCGTGGGAGGATGGGTCTCGGCATTCCAGCTTTCCTTCACATCGCACCAATGACATCCAACATCACAGCCTCCTACCCTTATAAAATATGCTGCGGTTCCCTTATGAAAGCCTTCACCCTGAATGGTATAAAACTCTTCCATCAAGGGAAGCATCAAACCCTTGTCCACCAAATCCATAACATTGTTCTTTACCATGGTGCAAAGATACAGTTACCTTTGGTTTTTAAGTGATATAACCATCAATGTTATTCCTTACATCCCAAACAAAATACCACAGGTTTCTAAATACCCATGTCCATTGAACTTAAGATATCCGAGACTAAAAAAGTGAGGTTGAGAAATGAGGTTGAAGAAAAATCAAATATGACCAATAAAAAGGAAGGTTGAAGCCATTTGGGCCATACTTAGACTAAATGACAAAGTTACAAGCATTGAACACTGCCATCGGGAAGGGAAACAAAATCGTCGCAGCCCATTAAAACCCATCCGTATGGGCAAGGGTCTCCTTGTGATACGTCTGGCGAAAATCCTAAATCAAAACAACCAATTCCAGACTCATCCGGGCAACATGCATATCCTTCTATAAGTCTTTCTTCCAAAGGACCTGTGGTTAAACTTGTTTGAACAAGATTCGTTTCAGCCAGTTCCACATTTTCTTCTTGTGTGCAGGCACACACCAGATAGGAAGCAGCCATACCCAAAGCCAAAATTGGCATCGATAACTTAATTTTTGTTTTCATAAAAAATTTAATTTAAAAAAGTTAAACATTGACAATAAACATAATGGTTTTTTTCAGTTCAATGCAGAAAAAATAACAAGTGGTATATTAAGAAACGTTACCAATAAAATATAAAAGCAACCGAAACATACTCCTTAATGTTTCGAAACCCAGGTTACCAGTTCCAAGGACATTTTTTCTTCCAATACCTGTAACAATCTCCAAACTGAAACGTCTTACACACAAACCTTTACCATGAAAACCAATAAGAGTACCGCCCGTTTGGCTGGATTTCTATATTTGATAGTGGTCCTTGCTGGAATTTTTTCCCTACTGTACGTCCCTTCCCAACTTATTGAATGGAAGAACGCACAACAAACTTTAGAGAACATTCAAAATTCCGAAAGTTTGTTTCGGCTTGGCATGGTGGCGGAAACCATCAGTTTTACCGCTTTTCTATTATTGCCATTGGTACTCTACAAGCTTTTTCATACCGTGAACAAAACTTTTTCGGTGGCCATGGTTGCCCTGGCCCTGCCTACCGTTCCTATTTTCTTTAGCATCCTTTTGCATAAATTTGCCGTCCTGTCATTGATTCATGCTCCTGAAAATCCATCTTGGCCCATTGCAGAACAGATTCTGTTCCATCTGGGACAATATGGTGACGGAAATCTCTTAGGTCAAAATTTTTGGGCCCTATGGCTTTTTCCTTTTGGATATCTAGTTTTTAAATCCGGTTTTCTTCCCAAGTTGCTCGGTATTTTTTTGATGGTGGGCAGTATTGGATATTACTTGGATTTTTTGGGGAGAATTGCTTTTCCCAATTACTCGGATTTTGTTTTATCAGGATATATGACCATCCCTGCCAGCATCGGTGAAATTGGAACCTGCCTTTGGCTGGTCATTTTTGGGGCCAAGGAAAAACCAAAACAGGTCTGAGCATACCGTTTCAAAATATGATGACCCTGTATGCCTGCCTCTCTAACTTTATATAAAGAAGGTTTCTTAGGGCGGTTTTCTGTTTTGCTTAAAATTCCCCTATTTTTATCGCAAATTCATTGCGATGGACAACAAAGAAAAATTCTTTGGTCTTATAGAAAAAGGTTACACCACCAAAGGGGATTACATTACCGTTGGAGCAGGTATGTTGGACGGCGAGACCATTACCAATGCCTATATCAAAATTCCCTTAAAAACCCTTAACCGCCATGGCCTTATCGCTGGGGCCACCGGTACCGGGAAGACCAAAACATTACAAGTACTGGCCGAAAACCTATCGGACAAAGGCATTCCAGTGCTTTTAATGGACCTAAAAGGTGACCTTAGTGGAATTGCACAGCCCAGTCCTGGCCATCCAAAAATTGATGAGCGCCATGAAAAAATTGGACTCCCATTTGAAGCAAAGGGATTTCCTGTTGAAATATTGTCACTTTCCGAGCAGGACGGAGTTCGCCTTCGCGCTACTGTCTCAGAGTTTGGACCCGTTTTATTGTCCAGAATCTTAGATCTTTCGGTCACCCAAGAAGGAATCGTGGCCGTGGTCTTTAAATATTGTGATGACAACAAACTTCCGCTATTGGACTTAAAGGACTTCAAAAAAGTACTTCAATATGCCACTGGGGAAGGCAAGGAAGAGTTCCAGAAAGCCTACGGACGTATTTCTACCAGTTCCACAGGAACCATTCTTCGTAAAATCATTGAGTTGGAGCAACAGGGCGCCGACCTTTTCTTTGGTGAAAAATCCTTTGATGTTGAAGATTTGGTGCGCATTGATGAAAATGGCAGAGGTTATGTAAACATCATCAGACTAACAGATATCCAAGACCGACCTAAATTGTTTTCAACATTTATGTTGAGCCTATTGGCCGAAATATATTCCACTTTTCCTGAACAGGGTGATAGCGAAAGACCTGAGTTGGTCCTTTTTATTGATGAAGCCCACTTAATATTTGATAATGCCTCCAAAGCACTGTTGGATCAGATAGAAAGTATTGTAAAATTGATTCGCTCCA
>JAUICT010000412.1 GCA_030429325.1 Bacteroidia bacterium | reverse complement strand
TCCCGAACTAAACCAAGATGGCTTGGACCGGGCCATAAAATGGGCCGAGGTATTTGACCCCATAGCCATAGACGCCATTTATTCCACCAATTATGAGCGTACTTCCATGACGGCTGCGCCCACTTCGGTTAAAAAAAATGTTGACGTGAAGTATTATGACCCCAACACTATTAATATTGAACAATTTAAATCTGAAAATGAGGGTTTAAATGTTTTGGTGGTTGGGCACAGCAACACAACACCTGATTTTGTAAACAAAATGATAGGAGTGGAAAAATACGAGTCCATGGACGATACGGACAACAGCAGTCTTTTCATTATCCGCTTTATTGATGGTGTACCTACCGATTTTAGGTTGAAAATGGACTAATCCCTTGATAAAACGCTTATGTGGGACAATTCTATTTTGGACAGTAACTCCAACTCTCCATTTTCATAGGCCTTGCCTATTTCCAAAATACCTTTGTCTTTTTTCTTGGGTTTGTAGTTCTCGTAATCCACAAATCGGATACCATTTACGTACCGTTCGTTGTAGGCCTTCCGAAACCGTTGACCACCGCCATCTACATGAAAGTCATAAGCCAAATAATCAGGTTTAAAACTCTCCTTATCAAACCAATAGACATAAGTATCATCAAAATCATCCCCTCCCCCTTCTTGATCAAAAGTGACTTTTACTTTGTAATAGGCCTTTCCCTTTATGGTCTCTTCACCTAAAAGCTCCTTGTTAACGGCCTTATCATTTAAACCATAGGGCAATCGGGCAAAATAATGGACCGAATTTATGGAGTTTGCATATTTGATGGCCATGGAATCTGGCACCGCAACAAGGGAATCATTAAAGAAGCGTTGAAAACCGTCCCCCCTTTTAACATCCTTTACGGTAACGGAATCCAAGTTAAAGATCCGGCTCAAGACCTTTTTTCCATCTTTCTTACTTGCGCTGTACTTCTTATCCCTGAAAACAAATGAGGTATCGTGGTTCTTGTATAACTCACCTCCACTGTTGGCTATCGATTTGTCCACAATTTCTTGCACGGATAGCGTTTCTTTTGATGTCTCCTTGCAAGCAAGGAAAGATAGAAGGAGTAGGAACGTAAAGTATTTATTCATCGTTAGGGTTTCAAGTATATTCGTAAAATAAGACACAACATTACAATTTTCTTCCCGAAGAGTTTATATTTTTGCCCTCCATGATGAAAAACATCAACATAAAAAACAAGCGGGCCCGATTCGATTATGAGATTTTGGACACCTATACTGCCGGTATTGTCTTGGGAGGTACCGAAATTAAATCCATCCGATTGGGAAAGGCCAACCTATCCCAAAGTTTTTGTGAGTTCAATGACAAAGGCGAGCTTTTCGTCATTAACATGCAGGTTGATGAATATAGCCACGGAGGACATTACAACCACAGACCCAAAGCGGAGCGAAAACTTCTTCTGAACAGAGGGGAACTCAGAAAACTTAGAAAAGAAGTGGCCACTTCCGGGCTTACGATCATTCCTCTCAACCTATTCATCAATGACAGGGGATTGGCCAAAATGAATGTTGGATTGGCCAAGGGTAAAAAACAGTACGATAAACGGGAAACCATCAAAGATCGGGACAACAAACGTAATCTTTCGCGAATCAAAAAAGATTTCAACAACTAGTTTTTGTCTTCAAGTAATGGAACAAACCGAAAAGCGCCCAATTCTTTTTTCTCGAACCTTTTTTCCGACTTCCTAACAAATAAAGTCATAACCTGCTCATCCACACCTACAGGAATCACCAACCTTCCTCCCACCTTCAATTGAGCCATCAAAGCTTTGGGAACTTCGGGGGCACCAGCCGTAACTATGATGCCATCAAAAGGAGCATCATCAGGCAACCCTTTGTAGCCATCACCAAATATCATCTTTTTGGGTCTGTAATGCATCTTATTGAAGAACAAACGCGTCTTCTTGAAAAGCTCCTGCTGCCGTTCTATGGTGTATACACGAGCCTTTAAGTGCAACAGAACAGCAGTTTGGTAACCGCTTCCTGTGCCTATTTCCAAAATGGAGTCATTGGGCTTCACCTGGAGCAATTGGGTTTGGAACGCCACCGTATAGGGCTGGGAAATGGTTTGATCCGCACCAATGGGAAAGGCCTTGTCTTGATAGGCATGGTCCTCAAAACTACTGTCCAAAAACAAATGCCTTGGAATTGTTTTAATGGCCTCGATCACCCTTTCATCCGTTATTCCCTTGGTTGACAGCAATTCCGCCAACTTATTGCGCATGCCCTTGTGCTTAAGCGTATCCTTCATCTCATTGGTCTGGTCCACGAATTTAAAAAGTTCTCCAAAAACTTTCCCTCGGTTCAGCCGTTATTTTTGTGGAAGAGTGGCCCCATATCCTTATTTTTGACAAAAACACACACTATGCTAAAAGTTGGTGTCCTAGGTGCAGGACATTTAGGAAAAATACATCTAAGGCTCTTGAACCAATCGGAAAAGTACGAGCTAGTTGGTTTTTACGACCCCGATGAAATCAATGCAAAAAAGGTAGCGGCCGAATTTGGCTATACTTATTTTGAAAACATCAATACCCTCATGGATGCTGTGGACGTGGTAGATATTGTTACCCCTACCCTCTCCCATTATGATTGCGCCAAAAAGGCCATTGAAAAAGGAAAGCACATCTTTATTGAAAAACCCATAACCAATACCTCTGAGGAAGCACAGGAGTTGTTGGAGCTTTCCAAAAAACATCGTGTAAAAGGACAAGTAGGGCATGTGGAACGTTTTAATCCCGCCTTTTTATCTGTAAAGGATAAGATAGAAACCCCCATGTTCATAGAAACCCATCGTTTGGCCGAGTTCAATCCCAGAGGCACCGATGTCCCTGTGGTCCTTGACCTTATGATCCATGATATTGACGTAATCTTGAGCGTGGTCAACTCCGATGTGAAACAAATCAATGCCAGTGGTGT
>JAUICT010000411.1 GCA_030429325.1 Bacteroidia bacterium | reverse complement strand
AAACCCAATTGCTTTACAAAGCCGAACCGAATTCTACCAAAGGACAACACTTTGGTTCTCGACTGGAGTTCGATAAAAAAGGTTATCTGTACTTCTCCATAGGAGATCGCGGGGACAGAGACATAAATCCCCAGGATATTACCAAGGATTGCGGTAAAATATACCGGCTACATGATGATGGCCGCATTCCCAATGACAATCCATTTATTGGTGAAACCGGTGCAAAAACTGCCATTTTCAGTTACGGACATAGAAATCCCCAAGGGTTAACGCTTCATCCTGAAACAGGACAATTGTGGGAGCATGAGCATGGGCCAAGAGGAGGGGACGAAATCAACATCATCCAAAAAGGGAAAAACTATGGATGGCCCGTTATCACCTATGGCATCAACTATAGCGGCACAAAGATTACGGATGAGACCTCAAGGCCTGGCATGGAACAACCGGTATACCAATGGACCCCTTCCATTGGTCCGTCCGGGATGACCTTTGTGTCTTCGGACAAATATCCCAAATGGAAAGGAAATCTCTTGGCCGGTTCACTATCATTTCAGTATTTGGAACGTATGGTGATAGAAAACAACAAGGTTGTATACCGCGAAAAACTATTGGACGGTATGGGTAGGGTTCGCAATGTAAGACAGGCCCCTGACGGATTTATCTATGTGGGCATAGAGGGCAAGGGAGTTTACAAATTGGTGCCAGATATGTAATTGAAATGTCTATTTGAGGGCATCAATGGCAGCCTTGACGGAACCGTATTTCTTTAGGGCTTTTTCAGCTTCATCATATTCCAGACCAAGTTCCTCCATAACATAACGGGTACCACGGTCTACCAATTTGATATTGCTCAGCTGCATGTTCACCATTTTATTTCCCTTAACCCGACCTACACGAATCATAACCGCTGTGGAAATCATATTGAGCACCAATTTTTGGCTGGTTCCACTCTTCATACGGGTACTTCCGGTCAAAAACTCTGGCCCTACATTAATCTCAATGGCGATATCACTATCGGTAGCTAAAGGAGACCCTGGGTTATTGGTGATTCCAGCAGTAAGAATCCCGTGCTTCTTTGCATCGGCAATACCGCCCAACACATAAGGTGTGGTACCCGATGCCGCAATTCCCACAAGGACATCGTTTGTATTGATGTCGTGTTCCATCAAATCTTTCCAGGCCTGCTCTGTATCATCCTCGGCAAACTCCACTGATTTGCGAATTGCAATATCTCCACCAGCTATCAATCCAATTACCCTTTCGTGGGGCATTCCAAAGGTTGGGGGGATTTCAGAGGCATCTAAAATGCCCAAACGTCCGCTGGTACCCGCACCAATATAGAATAAGCGACCACCTTTTTTAAAACGGGGGGCAATCTCATCTACCAATTCTGCCACTTTAGGCAAAACTGCCTCTACGGCATGGGCTACTTTTTTATCTTCATTGTTAATGTTGGTCACAATATCCAAGGCATCCATTTGGTCCAATTGGTCATAAAGTGACGGTTCTTCCGTGATCTTGATGTGTTTTTTCACTTGGTTACAGTAATTGTATGTTCATATTCTTAAATGCATCGAGTTTAACATCCCAGGGCTCCAGTTCGGTGATCAACACGTCTATCTCTTCTACACCGCATATTTTAAAACGTTGTAACGAGCCTATTTTTTCAGAAATGCATGGAGACACCACCTTTCTGGAACTGTGGATCATAGCCTTCTTCATTTGCACGATCTCCCAATCGAACTCCGTAAGTCCTTCAACAGGGTGTAAGGAATTTGTGCCCAAAAAACAGATGTCCACTTTTATTTCCGAAAGCATATTAATGGCACTCCCACCAATAGCAATCTGGGAATCCTTGGATAACCTTCCCCCAATAAAAATAACCTCAATATTGCTCTTTGTCAACAATTGTACGGCAATGGGCAAGCTGGGTGTAAAACAGGTCAACTTAAATTTCGAAGGTAGACGCTTGGCCAATTCAAGGTTCGTGGTACCCCCACTTAACAAAATTACCTGCCCCTCTTTAATCAATGATATGCCTTTTTCAGCTATTCGGGATTTTTCTTCAAGGGAATATACGGTCTTACCTATTGGATTATAATTATTGAATCCCAACGAAATGGCACCACCATGCACCTTCTTCAGCAATTTCGAATTATGGAGCTCCTTTATATCCCTTCGTACAGTATCTACCGATACATCCAATAAACTGGCGATATCGGTCAGCAATACCCGATTGTGGATGCCCACTTCATTTAAAATGAATCGATGCCGTTCTTCCTTTAACATATTTCGGGTAAAGTTAAATAAATCTTAAAAAGATTGCTTATTCCAGCAATATAATGCAAAAATAAGCAGATATTTGGATTTTTTCAATTAAAATAGCTTTTACATGCAATGTTTTGCTGTTTTTATATATATTTGACAATAGGTTTTCGAATTTTTGCAGCTTTTTCATAGGCCCTTTTATGGTTTATCCATTCAATTTTAAAGCCTATACATGGTTTCGAAGATTCACTGAACAAACCTATGAACGCTTTGGCCCTAGGCCTTGAACTAACTAAATTATTGCTATTAACTCTTAAATTAAACTACTCAGATTTATGGGAAAACTTCATGATTACTTAGGAAAAATGAGGTTCCGATTGGTACTGTTTGCCCTTTTGGCGACAACGTTGAGCGCGTTTGGCCAAAGTCAGTACACCTTAACGGGAACCGTAACTGAAAGCGGCACTGGACTTCCAGTGGTCGGCGCATCAGTTTTTATTGAAAATACATCGTTCGGCACCGTTACCGATTTTGATGGAAACTACAGCTTTACGGCTTCATTGGAATCAGGATCATACAATCTATCGTTCAGTTCATTGGGCTTTTCTTCCCAAAAGGTATCCATTGATGCCAGCGGCAACCTTACCATTACTACAGATGCCGTCCTTTCGGAGGATTTATTGAGCTTGGACGAGGTGGTTGTTACCGGTACG
>JAUICT010000410.1 GCA_030429325.1 Bacteroidia bacterium | reverse complement strand
GCGACTATTTCGACGCGCCCAACGGAGGGGGCAACGCCCTGAACGCCGGCGATGCCATAACCGCAACCACCACACTCTACGTCTTCAGCCAGGGAACGGGATCATGCCCCGACGTGGAGAACTCCTTCAACGTGAATATCACTGGATTTGAGATATCGACCAACGTAGAGAATGAGACTTGTTGGCAAAGTGAAGATGGTATCGTACATGTGAATGTTTTCAATACAAATCTGCCTCTAACTGTTCAATTGGATTCTATGCCATCCGAACTCTTTAAACAGAATTCTTTTTCCTTTGAGAATCTAGCTTCTGGAAACCATACGTTGACCGTCATAGATCAAAATGGTTGTCAATCTGAAACCAATTTTGAAATCTTGGCTGGAGGGCCCAACCTTGATGCATCCATAGAACCTATCTATTTATGTGATTCCGGATTGCTTTCCAATACTATTGCAGTCACACTGTCCGACCCATCCATCGGTAATGCTGTTCTCTACGCCCTGGATTCCACAAGCCCCAATGATTTTATCATGACTCCTAATTTTGAGAATATTGCTCCAGGTAACCACTCACTATCTATATTGCACACCAATGGTTGTCTTCAGGAAATTCCTTTCAACATAGGCCAAGTAGAACCATTAAGCCTGTCGTTGGCCAATATCAATGTAAATGAGATAACAGCCATTGCAATGGGTGGGTTTCCTCCATACACCTATTATTTTGAAGATAATCCCGGCACCTCTTCCAATACCTTCTCAATAGATCGGAGTGGAACTTTTATAGTTAGGGTTGTGGACCGTAATGGCTGTGAAACTTCGGAAACCATTACCCTAAATCTTATTGAAATCTCGATCCCAAATTTCTTCACTCCAAACAATGATGGGCAGAATGATTATTGGAGACCAAGAAACATGGAGTGGTTCCCAGATGTACAGACCTACATCTTTGATCGGTACGGAAGAAAAATCAAAATTATAGGAGCTTTTGATTATGGATGGGATGGCCAATATGAGTCCAAGCCCATGCCTTCGGGTGACTACTGGTATATCGTTAAACTAAACGACGGATCAGGACGTGAGTTTGTAGGTCACTTTACATTATACAGATAAAATTAGATGATGATGAGGAAAATTACTGGATTATTGTTGATCACTCTATTCATGGGGAATGGAAACGCGCAAGAGCTAACTATTCCCCAATTGTCACAATATTTATCAGACAACCCCTTTTTAATGTCGGCCTCTTATGCCGGTATTGGCAACTTCGTAAAGGTTAGAATGAACGGTCTTACACAATGGGTAGGCGTTAAAGACGCTCCTGACACCCAATCACTTTCAGCAGATGTACGTTTAGGAAACAGGTCGGGTATTGGGATGGTACTATACAATGATTCAAACGGGGAGACCAAACAGCGCGGGGGCAAAATTTCTTTTGCGCATCATTTGACCTTCAACAAGTACGAGTCTCATTACTTTTCGTTTGCCATGTCCTTTAATCTTAATCAATTCAGGATAGATATTGAGAATTTTAAAAACAATGACGATCAAGCTGTGATAGATGATCGTGCATCCAGCAACCCTAATTTTGATTTAGGCACCTTGTACCGAAAGGGTAACTTTTATTTAAGCTTGAACGTTGCCAATATTCTAAACAAAGATTTCAAAAAATTCAATCCCATCTTTGAGCCAAACACTCTAAGAAACTACTACCTCTATTCTGGTTATACCTATAGAAAGAATAAACGATCGGACTACGAAATTGAGCCTTCTGTATTCCTTCAATATTTTGAAAATGACAATCGGTCGGTGACTGATGTAAACCTTACGGTAAAAAAATATGATTTTCTTGATTATTACTACGTTGGGCTCACATATCGGTTTTTGAACGACCAATTTGGTTCCCCACTCTATGTTGCACCAATAATGGGGCTTAAAAAGGGAGACTTTTACTTTGGCTATTCCTATCAACTTATCATGACCGAAATACTGGGGTATTCCACTGGAACCCATGTACTGACCCTGGGTATTGATTTGTTTCAAGGTATTTCCAATTGCACATGTACTTATTAACCATTATTAATACTATTTGATTATGAAGTCACTTCCCAAATCATTCAAACTACTTAACCTCCCTTTATTTTTTAGCTGCTTTTTGTTTTTTTCATCGTGTAATAATGACAATGGTGTTTTTGATTCCGAAATACGGGAAATTGTTGTTGATTCATCCGTAGAAGATACTATTGTTTATGTCCCGGTACATAATGTAAAGGTTCCTGTGTATCTCTCCTTTCCACATGGCTGCACTGACAACTCCCCTTTACCCGCTGTTGTGGTGCTACATGGTTCTGGTGGAATGTGGAAAGATGACGACCCAGATGGTAGGGTCATGAGTAGTCAATTCCGTGAATGGAAGGAGTTGCTCAACAACAACTGCATTGTTGGAGCTTTCGTGGATAGTTTTTCGGGACGGGGCGCTGTCGAAAAATCCGGAAAATGGGAAACACCACCAGAAAATTTTAAAATCAGTTCCCAATTTATTAGATCAAGAGATGCACAACTCAAAAAACTTAAGCTCGAAGATGGAGGTTCCATGATACGTCCTGCAGACATAGCCTTACTCGGATTTTCGGATGGTGGAACATCGGTGATATCAACATTATATGACACCAACTCCACCCCGGTTGATTGGGAGTGGACGCAAAGTTTTAATGGTAAGGAATACGATACTTCTTCTGGAGTAATGCCCCCAGAACCAAAACCCCAACAAGGGTTTTCTGGCGGTGTATTCTATTATGGAGGGTCTGGCGGGTACAATTACTGGGGATCCAGTACATGCAATTCCAATGCCCTTGAAAAAAATATTTACCAAAATTATGCCCCAATCCTATTTCAAATACCTATTGATGATTCTCTATCCGAGGGCAGCATCTGCTTGGCAAATTTATTGGCTGAGAAAGGACGGCCTGTGGAACTGAACATTTATAATGGGG
>JAUICT010000409.1 GCA_030429325.1 Bacteroidia bacterium | reverse complement strand
CAACAAATTCCAACTTGGGAAAGTCAGCTTTCTTTTGGGCATGCTTCTTATGTCGGTATCTCTACATTCCCAATTGACCAAAAAGGACAGTCTTGCTTTTAAGCTTAAGCGTTTGGAATCCACTAATCGGTTCAATCCAAAGGATACAACCCATATAAATCTACTTTCCAATCTGGCATTTTCCTACCGTTTCATTAATAATGATAGCCTCCACTCCATTTCTAAACGCGTACTGAAATTTAGTACAGAAATTGAATATACAAGTGGAATAATCAAAGCTTTGAGTGGTTTGGCAAATTACAATTCCGATCAAGGAAATCGTGAAAAATCGATGGTTCTATTTAAAGAGGCCCTAATTCTAAGTGAAGAAACCGGGGATGAGCTTGCTGAACTTGATATTATTAACGGACTGGCCCATGATTATAGCTATGAAGGCAATTACGCCGAAGCACTTAATCTTTATTTAAAAGGTATAGATGTAGCTCGTAAAGCCAAATGCAATAAAATGCTTTCCATATTAAATGAAAACATTGCCAGTTTATATGCAGACCAAAAGGATTATAAAAATGCCTTGATTTTTTACGATACCGTTCAAAAAATCAATAGAAAAATAGGCGATGAGATCATTGATGCCGAAACTTCAAGCAATATGGCCTCGCTATATAAGGATGCCAAGGATTTTGATCTGGCCATGTTCAACATCAACAAGAGTATCAACACCTTTGAAAAAAACAAAATATACGATTGGTTGGCCTATGCCTATGAGGTAAAAGGTAGTATTTACCTGGAACAGGAAAAGTACCAGTGGGCCCTATACTGGTATGACCAAAGTAATATGCTGCATAACCAACAGTTGGATGATGATCGGGAAAAAATAAACCTGATGAACGGAATGGCAAAAGTATATTTAGGACTTGGCAGGGATAGCCTTTCCATGAAATATGCCAACGAAGGCCTGGAACTATCCAATAAAATACAATCATTGCAAGGGCAAATAGACTGTTCCGAAACCTTATACAAAGTCCACAAGAACAAGGCAGAACATGTAGCGGCACTCAATTATCTGGAATCTTTCAAATCGTTGTCCGATTCCCTGTTCAGGGACAAAAACAAACAAAGTCTTTCGCTTTTGGAGACCAAGTTGCAATACGAACTGGAAAAACAAGAACTCATCAAAAGCAATAAAATGGCTTTGGCCAAACAACGGAACTACATTTACTTTTCCGTTATTATTTTATTGATTTTAAGCATCATAACCTTTGTCATCCGCCGTAGTGAAAAAATCCAGAAAAAGCTGAACATTGAACTTCAAGAAAAAACCCAGGCGGTTACCGAACGAGAAAGTCAGTTGAATGAAGTGAACAAAACCAAGACCAAATTGTTTTCCATAATTGGGCATGACCTCAGGGGACCTATTGGAGCATTACATGGATTGTTAAAATTGTATACTGATGGTGAGGTGGACAAAAACGAATTTGTGTCCTTTATCCCCAAACTTAAGGCCGATGTTGAAAATATTTCCTTCGCCTTGAACAATCTATTGTCATGGGGGCAAACACAGCTCAATGGAGTGGTAACCAAACCCAAACGTGTGTCTCTGGATAATCTTGTTAATGTCAACATACAGTTGCTCTCTGAAATAGCTTCGGGAAAATCCATCAAGATCATCAATCAATTGCCTGAGAATCCCCAGATATGGGCCGATCAAAACCAAATAGACATTGTGATTCGAAATCTGTTGAGCAACGCCATTAAGTTTACCCCAGATAACGGCCTTATTACCATTGAGGCTGAAGAAAAGGCAGGCATGTGGCAAGTTATGGTCAAGGATACCGGTATTGGGATGAACCAAGAAATCCAGAAAAAGATATTCGAAGATTCCTCCAATATCACCACTTATGGTACCAATAATGAAAGAGGTACCGGTCTAGGGCTTTCACTCTGCAAGGAAATGATTTTGAAGAACAAGGGCAAAATATGGGTGGAAAGTGTACCACGTAAGGGAACTTCGTTCTTCTTTACCGTACCGCAAGCGCAAAAGCGCTATCAACAGGCCAGTTGATCAAATCAAGGCGTCCAAACTATCCACAGCAACAAACCGCTCCACCGTAAAACCTTCGGCATGCTCCACACCTACCAGTCTACCTAAATCCCGGGCTCGGTAATTAACACTGTCCGTAAAATTTTTACTGCTGATAGGGGTTTCCGGTTCTTTGCTCTTGGGATCGTAAAACTGTGATGAATAAGCCATAATGGCCTCAGTTTTCTTTTCTATAAATCCTGAAACATCCACTACAAAATCCGGTTCCAGATTCTTCCATTGAATAAAATGATACACCAATTTAGGGCGCCAAGGTTCTTGCCATTCATCATCCCCATCCATCTGGGTATCAATTTTCACCAAGCCGCTTAAAAAGCATGCGTCACTTACCAGCTTACTTCCTTTGGGGTGGTCAATATGACGGTCGTCCACGGCGTTGCAAAGCACAATTTCTGGGCGATATTTCCGTATCATCTTGATAACCTCCAATTGATGCTCCCTATCGTTCACAAAAAAACCATCTGCAAACTCTAAGTTTTCCCTCACGGAAATCCCCAAAATCTTTGCAGCTTTGGTGGCTTCCTTATCGCGTAATTCGGCAGAACCGCGGGTTCCCAGTTCACCCCGGGTCAAATCAATGATTCCTACTTTTTTTCCACGGGAAACTTCTTTGGCTATAGTGCCACCAGCACCTAATTCGGCATCATCCGGATGGGCACCAAAAACTAAAATATCTAATTTCATAGGTCTTTTTATGCGGGTATGGTCATGGTTTTGGCCTGTGCAATGGCTTGTTCAATATCTACAATAAGATCCTCTATATCCTCGATTCCCAAAGAGAAGCGGATCAAAGAATCCTTGATGCCCTGCTTTTCTCGATCTTCAGGGCTCATCAAGGCATGGGATGTGGTCACAGGCAAGATCACCGTACTTTCCACCCCGGCCAAACTCATTACCGG
>JAUICT010000408.1 GCA_030429325.1 Bacteroidia bacterium | reverse complement strand
GGGCTAGCAAGGCCGCTTTGAATGCCATGAGTCAATCCCTTGCCAAGAAGTTGGCGCCCCACAATATTTATGTTGGGGTAGTGGCCCCAGGATTCACGGAAACCGAAATGGCCGCCAAGACCCTTACCCCTGAAGAAAGGGAAAATTTACTACGCGAATCCCCGTTCAAAAGAATGGCCCAGCCTAAAGAAGTGGCCCATGCCATTTTGTTTTTGGCATCGGAGGGCGCAGCATACACATCAGGCACCATAATAGACGTTAACGGAGCCTCTTACCTTAGAAGTTGATTTCATGAAGACAGCCACCATTGCCCAGTTAAAAAAGGAACTCCAATACAGACCGCAGGACGAAGTATTACAGCTTTGTCTCCGATTGGCCCGGTTCAAAAAAGAGAACAAAGAATTGCTCACCTATCTTTTGTTTGAGGCTGATAATGAAAGTGGTTATGTGGAATCCATCAAACTAGAGGTGGATGAACTGTTTGCTGAAATCAACACAAAAAGTTTTTTCTACATCAAAAAAAGTGTCCGGAAAATCCTGCGAACCATCAAAAAATACAGTCGCTATTCCAATAAAAAGGAGACCGAGGTCGAACTCCTCCTCTACTTTTGCGAAAAATTGAACACCTTCTCCCCTTCCATACATCGCAATACAGCCCTACACAACTTGTACAATAGGCAGCTGGAATACATCAATAAAAAATTACCCGCCCTCCATGAAGATTTGCAGTATGACTATGGATTGATTTTGGAAGATTTGTAGCTCCATAAAGTTAATTCTCAGGGAATCAAAAAGTTTCAGTAAATTGGAAGTCGACTAATGTTTATTTCCCTAACTGACACTATGAAAATGCAACCAACCTCTTTGCGTACATGGGCAATTTTTGCCCTATTTATTCCTTCACTTTTTATTCAGGCACAAAACATGCCCGTTGACACCAGCTTTTACAGCGGTTTTGAATGGCGAAATATTGGTCCCGACCGAGGGGGGCGATCATTGGGATGCGCTGGAAGTATTGCTCGCCCAAATGAGTACTATTTTGGCGCTACCGGGGGTGGCTTATGGAAAACTGTCGATGGAGGAAACACTTGGTCCTGTGTTACCGATGGTCAAGTGACGAGCTCTTCCGTTGGGGCCGTGGCCGTTGCAGAGACCAATCCGGATGTGGTCTATATTGGCATGGGAGAAACCCAACTCCGAGGAAGCATCACCCAAGGGGATGGCGTCTACAAAACCACGGATGGTGGAAAAACATGGTCCCACTTGGGGCTAGCCGAAACACAAGCCATTTCCAGAATACGTATCCACCCTACCAACGAGAATATTGTCTACGTAGCCGCACTGGGACACCCCTATGGAAACAATGAAGAGCGCGGGGTTTTCAAAAGCACGGATGGCGGGGAAACTTGGAAAAAAGTATTATATGTAAGCGATAAGGCAGGAGCGGCCGACTTGATCATAGACAGCAACAACCCCAATACGCTATATGCCAGCACATGGCAAGTGTATCGTAAAGCATGGAAAATGTGGGGTGGCGGCCCCGATTGCAAATTATGGAAGTCCACGGACGGCGGTGAGACTTGGACAGACCTCACCAAAAACCCAGGAATGCCCAAAGGCCCCATTGGTAAGATTGGGGTAACCGTTTCCCCTGTGGATTCCAATAGGGTCTGGGCCATTGTTGAGGCAAACGAAGGTGGTGTTTTTAGGTCTGATGATGCAGGAAAAACATGGGAGCTTACCAACAATGAACGTAAGCTAAGGCAACGGGCTTTTTATTATTCAAGAATCTACGCCGATCCCAAGGACAAGGATGTGGTCTACGGGTTGAATGTCGATTTTTTTAAATCCACCGACGGCGGAAAAACATTCGACATTGAAATTGAAGTGCCGCACGGCGATAACCATGACCTATGGATAGACCCCAACAACCCTGAACGTATGATCAGTTCCAACGATGGCGGCGGCAATGTTAGCATAAATGGTGGAAAAACATGGACAGAGCAAGATTTCCCTACCTCACAGTTTTATCATGTCATGACCACTAGTGATGTTCCGTATCATGTAGTGGGCGCACAACAGGACAATAGCACTTTGGCCATGCCCAGTGATGGTTGGGATTTCAAACAAGCACGGGGACCAAACCATGGGTGGTTCTATGCTGTTGGTGGTGGCGAAAGTGGATGGATTACCCAAAGCCCTACGAATCCGGATATTTTTTATGCAGGAAGTCAAGGAGCCTTGCTTACGAGATATGATCGTAGCAACGGTCAGATCAGGGACATCCAAGTATACCCCCGATTCTTTTCCGGCGAACCTGCCAGTGAACTTCCCGAGCGTTGGCAATGGACGTTCCCCATCATGTTTGCTCCCAAGGACCCCAATGTGATGTACACCTGCTCACAACATGTCTGGAAAACTACCAATGATGGGCAGACTTGGGAAAAAATCAGTCCGGATTTGACCTACGCCGACCCAGAAACCCTAGGAAAAACAGGAGGGGTTATCACTATGGATATGAATGGCCCTGAAATCTATGCCACAGTTTTTGCTTTAGCACCTTCCAACCATGACATTAATACCATTTGGGCAGGATCGGATGATGGAAAAATTCACATTACCCGCGATGGCGGAAAAAACTGGACGGATATCACACCTACTGAATTGCCCAAATATTCGAGAGTGAGCATCATTGATGAATCCATCCATAACCCAGGCACCCTTTATGTTGCCGCCAACCGATATCAAGTGGATGACCGCGAACCTTATGTTTTTAAAACCCATGATTACGGAAAAACATGGAGTAAAATCATCAATGGCATTGCCCCTGGGCATTTTGCACGGGCCATTCGCGAAGACCATCAAAAGGAGGGGTTGCTGTTCTTGGCCACGGAACATGGTGTATACTTTTCCATTAACCATGGAGAGCAATGGCAATCGCTCCAATTGAATTTGCCCGATACCCCTATCCGGGATTTGGTCATCAAAGACAACGATGTG
>JAUICT010000407.1 GCA_030429325.1 Bacteroidia bacterium | reverse complement strand
TTAGTTGAATCATTCTTCTTACATATTTATCAATCGGTAAATGAGGATAGCGGTACGCTTGGTCAAGGCCTCAATGGTGTTAAGGTTTACGGTTTCCTCGGGGGTGTGGGCGCCTGTTCCCATGGTGCCCAGACCATCCAGACAATCCACATATTGGGCCACGAAGGACACATCGGCTGCACCCCTTTTCCCTGGGTCATAGGCCAACACTTCGCCTTGTTTCAAATCCAAGCTTACTTGGTTCAGGGTATTCAGCAATTGGAGGTTGCCCTCCGTGGGTTGCATGGCGGGGTAACTATCGGTAAAATTGATGGTTGCTGAAGTATACGGCAGGTTTTGCCCCACAATTTCGCGCATTTTGTTCCGGGCGCGTTCTTTCTGTTCTTCTGAAATAAATCGGAGTCCACCCCTCACCATGGCCTTTTGTGCCACTACATTGGTTTTTCCAAAAACATCACCTTTGCTTGTGGAAGCGTCAAAATTAACAAATGTTCCACCCAAAAGGGTCCCGGGGTTGAAGGTAAGGAGGTCCTCTCCTTTCACTTCGGTATAAAATTGGTGTAGGATACGTGATATTTCAAAAATGGCGCCAGCACCCACATCCTCATTGAAGATTCCAGAGGAATGGGCCCGTTTTCCCTCCACTTCCAAGGCCCATCCCGAAGCACCTCTTCTGGCCACAGTGGCATAGTTGAACCCTGTGGACGTTTCAAAACCAAGGGCAACATCACTCCGCTTAGCGGCTTCCACCAAATCCTTTCTACTGATGGAAAGTGGTTTCCCGGTACTTTCTTCGTCTCCTGTAAAAGCTACTATGATCTGTGCATCCTTCAACAATCCATTTTCTTGCAATGCTTTTAGGGCGTACAGCACAATGACATCGCCTCCTTTCATATCATTTCCGCCGGGTGCATGGGCTATGCTATCGTTCTCCATTTCAAAGGTCTGGAAGGGACTGTCTTCCTCAAAAACGGTGTCCAAATGCCCAATAAGGAGCAGTTTTTTGCCCTTTTTGCCCGAGGTTTCGGCAAATAGATGGCCGGCCCGATTCATGTCGTCGGGCATTTCTATCCATTGGGTATTAAAATTGATGGCATCGAAAGCTTCTTTGAAAACCATACCCACTTCCCTGATCCCTTCGGCATTCAGGGTACCACTATTGATGTTCACTACCTTCTCCAAAAACTGAATGGCCTCGGGATTATTCTTTTCTATGGAAGAAACAATCTTCTTTTCGGTGCGGGAAAGTTTTTGTGCAGTGATGGAACATGTTACAATAAGGGCAATGAAAGTTGCCAAGTGCTTGAGGTTCATAATACGAAGTTTTGCCCCGAATTTATCAAATTTTACTCGACAAACCCTTTTTCGCGCATCCAATCGTCATTGAATATTTTGCCCACATACCTACTGCCATGATCATGGAAGAGCACCACGACCACATCGTCCTTGGAGAAGTGTTCCTTTAACTGCAGTACCCCTTTAATGGCCGCTCCGGCAGAATTGCCCAAGAACATCCCTTCTTCGCGAGCCAAACGACGGGTGTATATGGCCGCGTCCTTGTCCGTTACCTTGGTAAAACCGTCAATAATGTCAAAATCCACATTCTTGGGAAGGATATCTTCCCCTATCCCTTCTGTGATGTATGGATAGATTTCGTTCTCATCAAAAATGCCAGTTTCATGGTATTTTTTGAAGACCGAGCCATAGGTATCCACTCCCCAAACCTTGACATTGGGGTTTTGTTCCTTGAGGTATTTCCCCACTCCTGAAATGGTACCTCCGGTTCCCACACCCACCACAAAATGGGTGACCTTGCCATCGGTCTGTTTCCAGATTTCAGGTCCCGTGGTCAAATAATGTGCCTTGGTATTGCCTGGGTTATCGTATTGATTCACATACCACGAATTGGGAATCTCAGTGGACAGGCGTTTTGCTGTGGAGTAATAACTACGGGGATCGTCAGGAGCCACATCGGTAGGACAAACATGCACCTCACTCCCCATAGCCTTGAGGATATCTATTTTTTCCTTGGATTGTTTATCGCTGATCACACAGATCATTTTATACCCTTTTATAACTGCGGCCAGGGCCAATCCCATTCCTGTGTTTCCTGAGGTTCCTTCAATAATGGTGCCTCCCGGTTTTAGGATTCCTTCAGCTTCGGCATCTTCCACCATCTGAAGGGCCATACGGTCCTTGACGGAATTTCCGGGATTAAAGGTCTCGTATTTGGCCAAGACCAGACAGGGCAGCTCGGATACCAATGTGTTGATTTTCACCATTGGAGTGTTTCCGATGGTCTCGAGAATGTTGTTTGCATAATTCATAGTCCTTACAAAGATAGTTTTTTGGATAATCCTTCGCACTTTGCACCCTTAGTTGTAAAAAAGAGGATTGCCTTACTCGAACTTGATGGCTTTTACCGGGGTAATTTTAGTGATGATGTACGAGGGAACCAACAGCATCAGCAGGCACAATGCCATAACCCCCAAATTCAACAATACAACCATAGATGTATCCAAATACACAGGAATGTAGTCAATGTAGTACTCTTCGGGATTGGGAAACTTGAACATGCGGTATTTGTTCTGAAGGAATAAAACACCGAGTCCGATGGCATTGCCCCAGAGCAATCCAATGGTAATCAAATAGGCGGCATTGTACAAGAACACTTTTCGGATGCTCCAGTTGGCGGACCCCAATGCCTTTAGGATGCCTATCATTTGGGTACGTTCCAAAATCAGAACCAAAAGGGCCGTGATCATGTTTATTCCACCCACTATGATCATGATACCAATGATCAGGGCAATGTTAAAATCGAAGAGCCCGATCCATTCAAAAATCCGGTAATATTTGGACTTGATGTTCTGCGTATCCAAATTCGAAACGGTTTTACCGTAAATTTCATTGCTCTTTTCTTCGAGTTGATCAAAATCTTCGAGAAAGACCTCAAAGTTCCCAACTTGGTCCCCTTCCCATTTGTTCATACGTTGGATGTGCCGGATA
>JAUICT010000406.1 GCA_030429325.1 Bacteroidia bacterium | reverse complement strand
AGAAGTAGTCTGTACCACCGATGACCCTATAGATGATTTGCGATTTCATCAAAAATCCAGAAAAGCAGGTCATCACCCAAAAATGTTGCCAGCCTTTCGTCCGGATAAGGCATACGCCATTGAGGAGCATACTTCATATAAAAGCTATTTGGAGCAACTGTCCGCTGCTTCGGGTATTACCATATCTTCTTATTCCGATGTGCTGGAAGCCCTAAAAAATCGGATGGCGCATTTCCATGAAAACGGGAGCCGATTGGCAGATCATGGCTTGGAACAGTTGTATTTCTTTGAGGAAGGAACGTATGATATTGAGGCCATTTTCAAAAAAATGGGTTCAGGGCAACGCTTGGAGACAGGAGAGATTCATTATTATAAATTTCAAACCTTGGTTTTTCTGTGTAGGGAATACCATTCCTTGGGCTGGGCTCAGCAGTTTCATTTGGGCCCTTTGCGCAATGTCAACCAAAGCATGCTGGACAAATTGGGTCCGGACACGGGTTTTGACTCCATTGGCGATAAGGAACAAGCGTATCCCCTAGGTAAGTTTCTGAACCTTTTGGAGAGCACGGACCAATTGGCAAAGACTATTTTATATAACTTGAATCCATCACAGAATGAGGTTTTTGCCACCATGGCCGGAAACTTCAACAGCGGTGGAATCAAGGGAAAGATACAGTATGGTTCTGGTTGGTGGTATTTGGACCAATTGGACGGGATGGAAAAACAAATCAACACCCTATCCAATCTTGGGGTGCTCAGCACTTTTATAGGTATGCTCACCGATTCGCGAAGCTTGCTGTCCTTCCCAAGGCATGAGTATTTCAGACGGTTGCTCTGCAATATTTTGGGGAATGACATCCAAAAAGGATTATTGCCTGCAGACCTAACGCATTTGGGCAATCTTGTACAGGATATCTGCTACAACAATGCCAAGGAATACTTCAATTTTGATAACGCATGAAAGATTTGAAAAAATAATGAGATCATATACTTCCATAGTGCTTTGGGTAGGCCTTATGCTATTTCTGATGGGGTGTCAGGGAGAAAATGGGGTCAAGACCATAAAGCTGGCGCACGGATTGGATGTCAACCATTCCGTTCACAAAGCTCTGGTAAAGATGGGAGAGGACCTCAAGCAGATTTCCAAGGGTAAAATGACAGTTGAAATCTATCCCAACCAGCAATTGGGCACCGAACGTCAAATTGTTGAACTGCTGCAAATTGGAAGTTTGGACATGACCAAGGTATCTGCCGCCACGCTAGAAAACTTTGCTCCAAAGACCCGGGTTTTGGGACTACCCTATCTCTTTAGAGATCGGGAGCATTCCTTTAGGGTTTTTGATGGGCCTATTGGTGAAGAATTGTTGAACGATGGCAAAAAATACTGGCTAAAAGGCCTTGGGTTTTACGATGCAGGCAGCCGTAGTTTCTACACCAAGGAAAAAGCAATTGAAAGCCCCGATGACCTAAAAGGGCAAAAAATCAGGGTAATGCCCAGTGTCACCGCCATGGAAATGGTCCGTGGATTTGGGGGCTCGCCCACACCCATTTCTTGGGGAGAACTCTACACATCCTTGCAGCAGGGCGTTGTGGACGGAGCGGAAAACAATCCGCCTAGTTTTTACCTCTCCAAACACTACGAAATATGCAAATACTACTCCTTGAATGAACACACTTTCTCCCCAGATATCATTTTGGTGGCCACCCACTTCTGGGACAAGCTTTCGGAAGAGGAACAGGGTTGGCTCCAAGAAGCGGTAGATGCATCCGTAGTATATCAAAGACAACTATGGGCCAAGGCAGAAGCAGAAGCCTTGGAAGCTGTTCAAAAGGCAGGGGTAAAAATCAGTAGACCAGACAAGTCCCTCTTTTCAAAGGAGACAGAAAGGGTATATGAAAAATATAAGGCAGACGAAACACTATCTAAATTGATACAACAAATAAAAGCCGTTGAATGATATGGGTGCCAAAAAGACCATAGATAACGTATTGGGCGGTGCATTGATTACCATCATGTCTGCCATGGTCCTCAATGTGCTTTGGCAAGTTTTTACCCGTTTTGTAATGGGAACGCCAAGCTCGTTTACGGATGAATTGGCCCGATACCTCATGATCTGGGCCGGAATATTGGGAGCGGCCTATGTGGCTGGGAAAGATATGCACGTTGCCATTGACGTGCTACCCCAAAAGTTCAACAAAACCACCCAAAAAAGGTTGTCCACCGCAGTTAAGGTTGCGGTAATCCTTTTTGCGTTATCGGTCATGGTGATTGGAGGCATTCGTTTGGTGTACATCACTTTTGTATTGGAACAGTTGTCGCCCGCCCTTCAAATACCCTTGGCCTATGTGTATTTGGTCATTCCCATAAGTGGCCTGCTCATCGTCTACTATAAAATTACGGACATTATAAATCAAAGCGAATAATGGAATATCTGCCCATATTGGTGTTGTTGATAAGCTTTATTGGTCTGTTGGCCATAGGCGTTCCCGTGGCTTGGAGCATTTCCATTTCCGCTTTATTGACCATGTTGGTCAGTATTCCTTTTTTACCGGCAACCACCACCTTGGCCCAACGTATGGGTGTTGGCTTGGATAGTTTTTCGCTTTTGGCCATCCCTTTCTTTATCCTTGCCGGAAACTTAATGAACAAAGGGGGCATGGCGCATCGTTTGATCGCTTTTGCCAAAACCTTGGTAGGTGCGCTTCCCGGCGGACTTGCCCTGATCAACATAACCGCCGCCATGCTTATGGGAGCCATAGCAGGTTCGGCCATGGCATCAGCCTCTGCCATGGGCAGTATTTTGGGTCCCGAGATGGAAAAAGAGGGCTACTCCAAAGAATTTGGTGCCGCGGTGAACATCACTTCGGCTACTACAGGCCTGATCATTCCGCCGAGCAATATCCTGATTGTGTATTCCCTGGCCAGTGGAGGCGTTTCCATTGCGGCCTTGTTTTTGGCAGGCTACATCCCTGGCATTCTTGCTGGAGTGTTTTTGATGATCGTGGCC
>JAUICT010000405.1 GCA_030429325.1 Bacteroidia bacterium | reverse complement strand
AGATGAAAATGGCAGACCTAAGGGAAACCTTGGTAAAAACAGGATTGAAAAATGTGGAAACCTACATTCAGAGTGGGAATGTGGTTTTTAGGGATGGGGAATCAAATAAACGAGTGATTGAAAGCCGTATCCATAAGGCCATTTTGGATGATTTTGGGTTTGATGTACCCATTTTGGTGGTATCGGAGGAGGATATCAAAGAAATATTAAAGAAAAGTCCATTTGACCAAAATGATGAAGAAAATAAACTCTATTATGTATTGCTCAAAGAGCCTCCAAGGAAGGATGCCGTAAATGAATTCAATGAGCTCCATTTTGAACAAGAAGATTTTTATATTACGGATGCCTGTGTCTATCTACTATGCAAAAAGGGATATGGAAATGCCAAACTCAGTAATAATTTGGTAGAGCAAAAACTCAAAGTGGAAGCCACCACCCGTAATTTGAGAACCATGCAAAAACTACTGGATATGGTCCAAAAAAAGTAGTCAACCAATAGTCTTGTCTTGCCCCCAAATAGTATTGAACCTGAACTTAAATTTGAGCCTGGACTTGAGTTTGAACTCGTATTTAACCCTACGAATTAAGTTCCCAAATCTTATAGTTCAATGCGGCTGCAAAACCAACCCATAATAGATAAGGCACCATAAGAATAGCTGCAGGTTTGCTCACTACCTTAAACCATTTAATGGTTAGTATGATCAAGGTAAGCAATACGAAAATCACCAAGAGGGCCAATAGAGGATTCTTCAGTCCAAAAAAGACAATGCTCCACAAAGCGTTGAAAAGCAATTGGAAGACAAAATGATAAAGTGCCGTTTTTACCCAAATGTGGTGATACCCCTTGGACCAGACCACCCCGGCAGCAACACCCATCAACACATAAAGCACGGTCCAGACCGGGGCAAAAAGCTCATTGGGCGGGGTGAAGGAAGGCTTGTTTAAAGTGGTATACCACTCATTAACAGAGCTTTGGGTTGCAAAACCCGAAAGGAAGCCTATGAGAAGACATACGGCAACACTGATGGAAATGTAAACGATTCTTTTTTTCATGGCTGGCACTACATCAACTAAAATAAGAATTTATTTGAATCCCCTTTTCGGTAAGAGCCACCCTATCTTATATTTGTCCAAATATTTTTTCCATGATCGAAAGCGACTTTTTCTCCGACCCATATTCCAATTTGCCAAAACAGGGGAAGGTTGCATGGAAGGCGCCCAGCAATATCGCCTTGGTGAAATATTGGGGGAAATTGGCCCATCAGATACCGGCCAACCCATCCATCAGTTTTACATTGGATGCCTGTGCCACGACGACTTCGATGGCATTCGGGAAAAAAGAGGAAAGCTCCGATACATTTTCTTTTGACCTTCTTTTTGAGGGGAAACCCAAAGAAGATTTCAAACCCAAGATCCAAACTTTTTTTGAACGCATTGATGCGTATGTTCCTTTTTTAAAGGAATATCATTTGGTTATTGAAACTTCCAATTCCTTTCCGCATAGCAGTGGGATAGCTTCCTCGGCAAGCGGTATGGCCGCATTGTCCTTGTGTATCATGGACATTGAAAAGCAAATGAACCCTGATATGGACGAAGTCTTTTTCAATAAAAAAGCGTCCTTTTTGGCCCGTTTGGGGTCAGGAAGTGCTTGTAGGAGTATTGAGGGCGATTTGATTCAATGGGGAACACATAAAAACATACCGGAAAGCTCCAATCTGTACGGAATCAAATACCCTTTTGAGGTACATCCGTTGTTCAAGAACTACCATGATACCATTTTGTTGGTCCATAAAGGGCAAAAACAGGTTAGTAGCACCGTAGGACACGAATTGATGCACGGACACCCTTTTGCAGAAAATCGGTTTCAGCAAGCCCATGAAAATTTGGATGCACTAAAGGCTGTTTTTGCCAGCGGTGATGTGGAGGAATTCATCAAAATTGTGGAAAGTGAGGCGCTTACCCTACATGCCATGATGATGACCAGTATGCCCTATTTCATTTTAATGAAACCGGATACTTTGGAGATCATCAACAAAATTTGGGCCTACCGTTCGGAAAACCATGTTCCCATTTGTTTTACTTTGGATGCAGGGGCCAATGTGCACGTACTCTACCCCGAGTCTGTTAAAGAAAAAGCTATACAATTTATTCAGGATGAATTGGTTGAACATTGTGAGAAAGGGCACTATATTTGCGACCGGATTGGTCAAGGAGCACGAAAAATACAGTAAAACGAACCCAAGGAAACCGTTTTTTTGCGTTCTTTGCCCCAACTTTTGATGGTGATACAAGATTTTGAAGGGAAAACAGTTTTGTTCATCGGATTAGTTTAACAATCAGACACATAGTTTGTATCTTAGCAATAGCATATGAAAGGCCCTTTATTTTATTCAAAGATTCTACTTTTCGGAGAGTATGGTATCATCAAAGATTCCAAAGGCCTTTCCATTCCCTATAATTTTTTCAAAGGAGCTTTAAAAAGCGGTAAGGACCTATCTGGGCAAGCCCTTAAATCCAACCAAAGCCTAAAGGCTTTTGCAGGGTATTTGAAGCAGCTCCAAGACCAGGAAAAAGGCCTGGTGTCTTTTGATATAAAAGCTTTGGAAGAAGACATTGCCAACGGAATGTATTTTGACAGTTCCATTCCCCAAGGCTATGGTATTGGCAGTAGTGGTGCCTTGGTGGCGGCCATTTATGATAAATATGCGAAGGACAAAATCACGGTTCTTGAAAACTTGACCCGGGACAAATTGTTGAGGTTGAAAGAGATTTTTGGAAAGATGGAATCGTTTTTTCATGGGAAATCTTCAGGTCTTGACCCTTTGAACAGCTACTTGAGCCTACCCATTCTCATCAACTCCAAGGATAATATAGAATCTACCAGCATACCTTCCCAACATACCAATGGAAAAGGCGCCGTATTCCTATTGGATAGTGGAATCACCGGCGAGACTGCCCCAATGGTGCAGATTTTTATGGAGAAGATGAAACAGGAAGGGTTTCGGAATAT
>JAUICT010000404.1 GCA_030429325.1 Bacteroidia bacterium | reverse complement strand
CCACAAGTTTTCTTTGATAAAGGTTTGAAGGGTACGCGAACCACCTTCAATGATGATGCTGGTTATGGAATGTTGATACAGCACATGGCATATTTGGGAGGCAATCGCCTTGGAAAAGTCAATGATTTCATAAACAATACCTTCGGAATAGCGGGATGTATCTTTGACTTGGGTCAGGACTAGGGTCTTTACAGTTTTGTCCAAGACGTGAAAAGTGGTGCCAATTCTCAAATCCCTGTCCAAAACCACCCTCACCGGGTTTTTTCCGCTCCAATCACGTGTTGTCAGCTTTGGATTGTCCTCCAATACGGTTTGGGTCCCCACCAAAATGGCCTGCTCTTGACTTCGCCATTGGTGCACCATTTGTTTGGAATAGGGGTTGGTGATCCAAAACGGTTCTGGGGTGCTCTTCCTTAATTTTGGGTCCGGGGCTATAAAACCATCTTGGGTTTCTGCCCACTTCAATATAATGTAGGGACGCTTTTTCTCCTGAAAGGTCAAAAAGCGCTTAAGATGACTGCGACATTCTTCCTCCAAAACCCCAACCGTGACCTTGCACCCGGCTTCACTCAGTTTTTGGATGCCTTTTCCGGCCACCTTGTCATGGGGGTCTTTGATTCCGATGACCACCTCGGGAATACCATGTTGAACAATCAAATCGGCACAGGGAGGTGTTTTTCCATAATGGGAGCAGGGCTCCAAGAGAACATACAGTGTAGCTTTGGGAAGAAGGCTTTTGTCCATTACTGAGTTGATGGCATTCACCTCGGCATGGGGGCCACCATACGGACTAGTGTATCCCTCACCAATAATTTTTCCTTCATGGGTGATAACACAACCTACCATAGGGTTCGGTGCTGTGCTGCCCAGCCCTTTTTTACCCAGTTCAATGCATCTGAGGATGTATTTTTGGTGTATCTTCACCCAACAAAAATAGAACAATAAAACGCAATATGAAGGATGCGGTAATCCGTGAGATTACTCCGGAAGATAACGCTCAGGTTGCCCAAGTAGTTCGCAAGGTTTTGGAGGATTTGGGGGTGCCCAAAGTGGGTACTGCGTATGCCGATAAGGCTTTGGATGATATGTATGCCGCCTATGATGTGCCCAGGGCCACCTACTTTGTTGTGGAATATGATGGACACATCATTGGTTGTGCAGGAATTGCGCTTTTGGAGAACTACGATGGAAATGTGTGCGAACTTCAAAAAATGTACTTTTTGGAAGAAGCTAGGGGGAAGGGACTCGGCGCGCAGATGATCAAGGTATGCTTGGATAAGGCCAAGACGTATGGTTTTGAGGCCTGCTATTTGGAGACCATGCCCTATATGGAATCGGCCCAAAAACTTTACCAACGCAGCGGTTTCGAGTATATTGATGCCCCTATGGGCAATACAGGACACTATTCTTGCCCGGTCTGGATGCTAAAAAAACTGTAATGCTGCTCCAAGAAATCAAGACCATTTTTCATAAGGAATTGGATGGTATTTATCCCAGAGAGGAAGTGGATGCATTCTTCTACCGATGTATTGAACATTACTTGGGATTGGAACGCTTTGTTCTGGTTGTTCGACCCAAGACTACAGTGACCAAAGAAGACGAGCAGCCTCTGTTTGAAGCTTTGACACAACTGAAGCAAGAACGACCCCTGCAGTATATTTTGGGCACGGCCCATTTCATGAACATGGAGTTTACCGTCAATGAAGATGTTCTCATTCCCCGACCCGAAACCGAAGAATTGGTGCAATGGATTATGGATGATGTGGAAAATCAGAAATCAGAAATCGCACAGCGGACATCAGAAATAAGAATACTGGATATAGGCACAGGAAGCGGTTGTATTGCCATAGCCTTGGCCAAATACATCTCCACTGCAAAGGTCTACGCTTTGGATATTTCCGAAAAAGCCTTAGGCGTAGCTCACAAGAATGCCGAAGCCAATTCCGTGGACGTTACCTTTTTAAAACACAGCATTCTTGACCCTAGACTTGATCTTGGACTTGATTTTGACATCATCGTTTCCAATCCACCCTATGTCAGGGAGTTGGAAAAAAAGGAGATAAGGAGAAACGTTGCGGACCACGAACCGCATTTGGCACTCTTTGTTCCGGATGAAGACCCTTTGCTGTTTTTTAGGGCCATTGCCCATTTTGCTTACAGAAGCCTTACCAAAAACGGGAGTTTGTACTTGGAAATCAATCAATATCTGGGAGCAGAGACCCAGTCCCTTTTGAAAGCCCATAATTTTTCGGAAATTGAACTCCGAAAAGACATCTTTGGCAATGACAGGATGATCAAGGCGAATCCCAATCCATGAAAAGTGTTTCGGTTTTTTGCGGTAGTAGTAATGGAAATGACGAGTCTATTGTCAGTGCATCGTATCAATTGGGCAAATTATTGGCCAATGAGCATATTACCTTAGTGTATGGTGGTGCCAAAGTAGGCCTGATGGGACAGGTGGCCAACGGGGCATTGGACCATCATGGACAGGTTATTGGGGTGATTCCCGATTTCCTACGTTCCAAGGAAATTTTCCATGATAGGATTACCGAATTGATTGTGGTGGACAGCATGCAGGAACGGAAAATGAAAATGCACGAACTTTCCGAAGGCACCATTGCACTGCCTGGTGGATTTGGTACCCTTGAAGAATTGTTCGAGATGGTAACCTGGGCACAATTGGGCCTGCACACAAAGCCTATCGGAATTTTGAATATCAATGGGTATTATAACAAGTTGTTGGAATTTTTGGATGGCATGGTGGCCACAGGACTATTGAAACAAGAAAATAGGGATATGCTTTTGGTGAATGAAACTTCAGAAGGACTTCTGGACCAAATGAGATCGTACCAACCAATGGCAACCCCAAAATGGATTAAAAAAGATCAGATATAGCAGATGAGCAGCATCGAACAAAGAATCACATCCCTTCGGGATGAACTCCGGGAGCATAATTACAAATATTACGTGTTGGACCAACCTTCCATTTCGGATTTTGAGTTTGATATGAAACTCAA
>JAUICT010000403.1 GCA_030429325.1 Bacteroidia bacterium | reverse complement strand
GGCAAAATATTTTATAAAAAAAGCGGTTATACTAGAACCATGAACTTGAACAGAAGCCAGTTATCCCTTATCATAACCTTCTTCTCCATGGCCTTGGTGGTCTTGTTGTTGTTCAACATCCACTTAGGGGGCATGCAAGAAGATGAGTATGTCATTGAAATGAGCTTGGCCGATGAGGATATCGAGGAATTGCTGAAGGAAGAGGAAGAACGAATGGAGGAATTGGCCAACAACGACCCCATCAAAAGCCACATGGCCTTCAATGAAACCGCAAAACCCACCATTGGGAATCCCGAACCTTTAAAAACCCTTGAAGAGTTATTGGAAGAAAGGGCCATGAGCAGTGAAGAAGGTCAATTTTCGGAAAGTGACACCGCTTTTGCCGATCAGCTAAAGGAACTGGCCGCAAAACGGGACGAGAAAAAGCAGAAGTTGGGTGAACGGGATGCACAAAAAGAAGAATTCACCAACTATCTTAAAGACAGGCGTACCTCCATTTCATTTTCATTGGTAGAAAGAAACGCATATTATCTACCACCTCCTATTTACACCTGTATTGAAGGAGGGAAGGTAGTCATTAACATTAATGTGGATGCCAATGGCTATGTTACCGAAGCAAGTTTTAATGACAAGAGCTCCGGCACCAGCAATGGATGCCTTGTGGACAACGCCATAGCTTACGCCCTAAAGGCACGTTTTAGCCCTGATTCCAAAGTCAACCAAATTGGAACCATTACCTACCTATTTCAAGGGAAGTAGGGCTACAATCTCCTCCAAAATACTTTCACCCTTATCCTTATTGTACCAAACCTGAAGGCCTTGCTTAAGTTCTGGGGTCAGCTTTCCGTGTTCCTCCTTATAATTCGTTACCATTTCTGTGGCCTGGGTTGGCCTAGGACCCCATTTCCCTAAAATTTCCTGCTTATCCATATCAAAGACCACCAACTTGGGTATGGAACGGCTGCCTCTTGTTAAAAACGCATCCATCAGCTCCATATTCTCATCCCGAAGCACCACTTTCAGTTCTATATTTGAGTTTAACTCGGCAATTTTGTTCATAATGGGCATACTGTGGGCGGCATCTCCACACCAACTCTCAGTTATGACCAAAAACACCATTTTCGATTCCAAACCTGAGATTTTCTCTTGTAACTCGTCAGAAACCTTTAAGGTTTTATCCCAACGTTTCATCCTTCGGTCGTTCAATTGGGTGTATTCTATATTGGCTTCAGACCGGGATAAACCTGAAGTCTGCTTGGTTTCGGCAAAATGATGTACCAAATCCCGGTATTTTTCATAATCCATTCCCATTGAAATACCTTGTCTAACCAGCGTGACCCTATCCTCTTCAATCTTTTTTTCCAGCAGTTCCATCTTAAATACTTTTAGCAAAAATACGTTCCGCAATCCGGACGTTTTCTGATTTTTGTCATTGGTTGTCCCGCATATCAAAACCTTACATTTGTCCCATATATTCAATTAATTATTGAACCCTGCTGTTTTCGTTGCCGGATGTTTGATAGGTTCTTTACCTTTGACCAAAACTTTTCCACTATGGACAAACATCGATGCGGTTGGTGCCTAGGCGATTCTTTATATGAAGCCTACCACGATTTGGAATGGGGTGTTCCCGTTAAGGATGATGCCACTCTTTTTGAATTTTTGATATTGGAAACCTTCCAAGCCGGTCTAAGTTGGATCACCGTATTGCGGAAACGAGATAATTTTAGGGAAGCTTTTGATCACTTTGATTATCAAAAAATTGCCGAGTATGGTCAGGATAAAATCGATGAGCTTTTGTATAACCCGGGTATCATCCGAAACAAACTGAAAGTGCATGCCACTGTTTCCAACGCCAAGGCCTTTATGGCCATTCAGGAAGAATTTGGCAGTTTCAGCACTTATATCTGGGGGTTTGTAGATGGGGTCCCCATTAAAAACAGCTTGGAAAATTATAAAATGGCCCCTGCTACCACACCTTTATCGGACACCATCAGCAAAGACCTTAAAAAGAGAGGCTTCAAATTTGTGGGAAGCACGGTGATTTATGCCCATATGCAGGCCACAGGGATGGTAAATGATCATGAAACTGCTTGTTTTAGATATCATGAGGTGTGATTCACCAAAAATCCTTTGGACCTACAATCCGATTTTCAAAATTTCCACAAATTGTTTCCTAGGCATCAATTCTGCCCCCAAGCTTTCCAAATGCGGGGTGTATACTTGGCAATCTATAAGCAAATAGTTTTTTTCCTTTAGTTCGCGGGCCATTTCAATAAAGGCAAACTTTGAGGCATTGGGTTTTAAGCTGAACATGCTTTCGCCACAGAACACATGCCCCAAATCTACTCCGTACAATCCACCAACAAGCTCATTGCCCTCCCATACCTCATAGGACTTTGCACATCCCTGTTTGTGTAAATCCAAATAGGCTGCTTTCATTTTGGGGGTTATCCAAGTGCCCTCTTGTCCCTTTCGCTCCATGTTGGCACATTGTTCCATAACTTCTAAAAAGCAAGTATCCTTCGTTAATTTAAATGCGCCATCACGTAGCACCTTTCGCATGCTTTTGGATACTTTAACTTTGTTGGGAAAAAGGACCATGCGTGGGTCCGGGCTCCACCACAATACAAGGGAATCGTCGTTAAACCAAGGAAAAATCCCGTTTTTGTAGGCAAGCATAAGTCGGTCTAGGGACAAATCGCCCCCAACAGCCAAAAGACCGTCTTCATTTGCACTTTCCACAGAAGGAAACTCCAAACGGTCTCCCAAGAAGGTTATGGGAAATTTATTTCCGCTGTTTTCCAAAATGGTCTTTTTACCAAGATAAGAAATAGACTAAAGTCGCAAAAGCGCCTTTATCTAAAAAATGTATGAAGGCAGACAAATATTAGAATGGCAGATCGTCATGATCTTCCTCATTCAGGTCATCTGCTGGTTCAAAGGCTTCCATGGGTGGAACGGGCGGCATGTTGCCATCTTGTGCCTCTGATTGTAGGTTCTCTATTCTCCACCCTTGTATGGA
>JAUICT010000402.1 GCA_030429325.1 Bacteroidia bacterium | reverse complement strand
AATCCGATGGTAGCTTCATCAGCTCTCCATGGGTAGCCAATTCCAACGGTTTGCCAAGGCTTCGATTGATCATAGACGAATTTGGTCAAGCAAACTTATACGGAACTAGAAGTACATCATCCACAGCATTGGAATTGATGCAGGCACAAGGTGGCACTCCTTTTAATACCATAACATGGGTTCCTGGCAATAACAACACCTTTACCGTAACCAACCAAGCTGGACCTGGACCTGAAGGGTTTACTGGCGATTTATTCGCAAGTGCCATATGCGATACCGATGGTGATGGTATCAGCAATGAGTTGGATTTGGATTCTGATAACGATGGGATATTGGATATTGTTGAATCTGGAGTATTGAACTTGGGAGGGGTTTCCGATAGTAATAATGATGGAATCATCGATGGGGCCACCTCTGGTTCTGGCAACAATGGACTATACAATGGCATTGAAGATAACGATACGGAATATGCCATTCCAACCTATTCTGTATTGGATTCGAATGCTGACGGCACCTATGACCCATACTCTACTGATTCTGATGGCGATGGCTGTAATGATGTGGTAGAATCTGGCTTTACGGATGATAATGATGACGGCTATTTAGGCCCCTTACCTGTTACTGTAGATGCCAATGGTATGGTCACTAGTGGCTCGGACGGCTATACCACTCCAGCAGACAACGATTCCAACACCACATTCGATTATAGAGAGGCAGGTACTGCTCCCAGCATTTCCTCGCAACCTGCCAATGTAACTACCTGTCCTGGCTGTTCAACCAGTATATCGGTAACCTCGGCAGGAGATCAGTTTCAATGGCAAGTTTTTAGTGGTGGGTCTTGGAACGACCTTTCGGACAGCGGGATTTATTCCGGAACAACTACCAGCACACTATCCATCACCAACCCAACACCCACCGAGCACAACAACCAATACCGGGTTGTAGTGACCAATGATGGTTATATCTGCGGAAACACATTATCCAATACAGCTACACTAACGCTTCAGGTGGACACCGTGATTACCAACAGAAGAATTACCTATCGAGTGAACAAAGATTAATTACCGATAATAAAGACGCATAAAAAAACCGCCTATAAGGCGGTTTTTAATTTTGTTCAAGAAACGTGAAAAACGATTCTTATTGCTTGTTCAACCAATCGTTGACCATTTCTGGAGCCATAACTGATTCTACAAAAGTATATGCTCCTGATTTTGGAGATTTAACCATTTTAATGGCCTTGGTCAATCTTTTTGATGATGATTGAAGGGTTGCTACTGTTTTCTTTGCCATGGCTTATATTATTTATTAGGTCTTACTTTTAAAGAACCTATTATTTAATTTCTTTATGAACGGTCATGCGCTTAAGGATAGGATTGAATTTTTTGATTTCCATCCTGTCCGGCGTATTCTTTTTGTTCTTGGTGGTAATGTACCTTGAAGTACCTGGCATACCAGACTCTTTGTGTTCTGTACACTCCAAAATTACCTGAATCCTATTTCCTTTCTTTGCCATTGTATCGTACTTAAGATCTTAGACTACTTATTTTTTGGAATTGATTTCCTTCAACACGGCAGAGATTCCTCTCTTGTTGATGATTTTCAATCCTCTGGACGAAACGTTCAAGGTTACCCAGCGGTCTTCTTCCGGAATGTAAAATTTCTTCTTGGAAATATTTACATCGAATCTTCTCTTGGTTTTATTGATGGAGAAGGAAACGTTGTTCCCGAACATCACTTTCTTCCCTGTAACTTCACAAACTTTAGACATCTCCCGAACTTTTGAGTGATTTTATTGAGGCTGCAAATTTATACCATTTTAATGGGACGTACAAAATTCTTTTTCAGAAATTTAAAATTTCTTTCAATAATAGTTCAAAAGCCTTGTTCACAGACTTCTCCACCACACGTTCCCTATGGTTTCCCATGCTGAATTTCTCCGCAAAAGTACGCTCCGGCGTACTAATGGCAATAAAAACAGTTCCCACCTCCGCATCTGAATCTCCCTTGGTAGGACCTGCATTCCCAGTGGTGGCGATGGCAAAATCCGTATTTAAAATAGTTTTGGCGTTCTTGGCCATGGCCACTGCAACCTCCCCGCTTACCACGGAATACTGTTGAATCAATTCTTCTGGCACGCCCAACAACTTAATTTTTGTCTCCGTGGCATAACTTACCACACTTCCCTTGAAGTATTGCGATGCGCCCGGAATTGAAGTGATTCCTTCCGCTATCCTACCTCCTGTAAAACTTTCTGCCGTGGCCAAGGTCAACTGCTTTTCAGTCAAAAGGGCCGCTATTTGAGCTTCCACGGAAGCATCTTCCTCCTCTCCATAGATGATATCACCAATTAGTGGATACAACTTTTTGATTTCCGCATCCATGGTAGACTTAAGGACATCGCTGTCACTTCCTTTTGCAGAAAGTCGAAGTCTTACCTTACCTAAATTGGGCAGATACGCCAATTTGATGAATTTAGGAAGATTGTCCTCCCAGTCCTCTATCTTTTCAGCAAGAGCGCTTTCGCCAAGACCATACGTTAAAATGGTCCTGTGCAAGATAAAGGGACGGTCAAACTCCTCAATGATCATAGGCAGAACCGAGCTTGTCATCAAATTCTTCATTTCCATGGGAACGCCCGGAAGGGATACATAGACTACCTTATCCTTTTTCATCCATAGCCCAGGAGCTGTTCCATAGGAATTGTGCAATACAGTGGCCTGCGATGGCACCAAAGCTTGCTTTCTATTTAAATCGGATATTGGTGTGGAAATATACTTTTTGAACAATTGCTCAATATGACGCAAGACTTTTTCGTCCTGGACCAACACATCCCCAAAAAAATCGCAAAGGGTATGCTTGGTAATATCATCCTTGGTAGGTCCCAATCCACCCGTGATGATAATAACTGAAGACCGTTCACCCGCTTCTTTCAAGGCGGTTAAGATATGGTCCCTATCATCTTGTATAGAGGTAATCTGATAAACGGAAACACCTATCTTGTTAAGCTCCTTGGCTATGAAAGC
>JAUICT010000401.1 GCA_030429325.1 Bacteroidia bacterium | reverse complement strand
AATATCATCATTATTGCGGATTCTACCCATCAAGTAGCCCACGATTCCATTTTGAGCAAGTTTCCGGCTGCCCAGATTGCAAAAATCATCGACAATAAATCCTTGCATTTAGACCGGTTTCTATTAAAACTATCTGAAACGAAGGAAAATTGGGTGTTTTTGGAAACCGACCAGCCCAATATGATCTCAAGTGTCACATCCATCCTTAACTCGGCCATTACGGAAGACGTTAAAGTGCGTATGTTCACCACAAGCTATAACAACAATGCCTATGAAGACGATGCCGTGTCCAACACGCATTTGTCCAATTTAAGGTTTACCTATCCTTCATTTTATAGGGAAACGGGCAACGATTTCTTTACCCGAGCTTATGAGAAACGATACAATGGATTAAGCCCTGATCGGTACGCCGTACGTGGGTTTGATGTGACTTATGATATTTTGCTGAAATTGGCCCATAAGAACAATCTTTTTGAAACTTCAAAGATTATAGGACAAACGGAATATACGGGGAACAGTTTTGACTATATCAATGATTGGTCCTCTGGATATTTCAATAGGGCCTGTTACATCATGGAGTATGATAGTTTGCAAATCAAAGAAGTAAAATTGGATGACCTCAAAAGTAACCTATAACGGAAACCTCCGGACCACTTGTGTGCACATTAGGTCCGGAAATGAGTATATCACGGATGCTCCCATAGATAATAACGGGAAGGGGGAAGCCTTTTCACCCACAGATACCGTGGCCACAGGATTGGCCAATTGCATGATGACCATGATGGGCATCAAGGCGAGGGATTTGGAAGTTGATTTGACAGGTTCCACCGCTGAAGTGACCAAGCATATGGCCGCCAATCCAAGGCGAATCTCAAAGATAGAGGTGAAATTGGAGCTGCCGGCCCATGTTTCGGAAAAACACCGGAAAATTTTGGTGCATACCGCCAATACATGCCCTGTGCATTACAGCTTACATCCAGATATAGAAAAGGTAATCGATTTTCATTGGGTAAAATAGCAGCCATAGGATGTTTGTTTTTCCTTGGTTTTTTGGGTTTTGCACAGGAAATTGAGGAAGGGGTCCCTTGGGATGCCAACAAGCGTCTTACATGGGCCGATTTTAAGGGAAAAGTACCCCCGGCAGCCGTACCTGCCGCCACAACGGCCAGTGGTATCAGTTATACATACTCCGCGAATTTAATGCACCATGAGGTGGAACTGGATTATGAGGTGACCGCCTATTTCTATCCCAACGAATCTTGGTACAAACCATCGCTGGCTAACGATACCATATTGAGCCACGAACAGTTGCATTTTGACATTGCGGAGCTCTTTGCCCGTAAGATGCGCAACCGATTGGATCGTACCTCTTTTTCAGATAATGTAAAGGCAGAAGTTCGAGAAATATACCAAGAGATTTTACAGGAACTCAAAGAATTTCAGGAAGCCTACGATTGGGAGACCAACTTTTCCCGAAACGTTGAAAAGCAATTGGAGTGGAACGCCAAAATTGCAGAGGAACTTCAGGCAGTGGAATAATTTCCCAACAAGGGTTCGAGTGATTTTTGACGTGAAACGACAAAAATTGTATCGAGAACTGATAATTCTCGATACGTTTCCTTTGGAAACCACTCGAACTAACGAGCAGACGCTAGACTTTATTTCCTGTATGTATCGATAAACTTCTGGTCCAGTTCTTCGGAATCCTTGTATTTTACCCGAAGGGCCTTTAATTCTTCCTTCAATTCCTCCCGAATTTCGGCATAGGCTGGGTCATCGTATACATTTTGCATTTCGTGGGGGTCTTTGGCAAGGTCGTACAGCTCCCATTCGTCCACATCATGATAGAAATGAATCAACTTATATTGTTTATTGGCCATGCCATAATGCCTTTTTACGGCGTGTTCTGCAGGATATTCATAATAGTGGTAATACACATTTTCCCTATCCCACTGTTCCAAATTCCCGGTCAAAATGGGCATTAGGCTTTCCCCTTGCATGTCATCAGGGATAGCGGCCTTGGCAGCTTCCAAAAAAGTTTGGGCAAAATCCAGGTTTTGGACCATTTCATCACTGGTGATTCCCGGTTTTATGGTGTTGGGCCAACGAATCAATAAGGGCGTTCCAAAGGATTCTTGATACATGAACCGCTTATCAAACCAACCGTGCTCGCCCAAGTAAAATCCTTGGTCTGAGGTATAGACCACCAAGGTATTCTCGGCCAGATTGGACTCGTCCAAATAGTCCAACACCCGACCCACATTATCATCCACGGAGGCGATGGTGGCCAGATAATCCTGCATATAGCGTTGGTATTTCCAGCGGGTCTTTTCGGTATCGTCCATGTTTGGCCACTTGGCCTTGAAATCTTCGGCAATGGCATCCAAAATGGGGAGGTATTCTGCTTGTTGTTCCTCAGTGAGGCGTGCCACTTCCCCTCGACTAAAAAGCGGTCCGTTCCTAGGGTCGGTGTTCATGCCCAATTCATCGGCAAGCTCGGGGTAGACCTTGCAATCGTAGCTGAGGAGCATGTGCTTAAAAATGTTCATTTCGGCGGTACGGGCCGCGGTACCCCTACCAGAATAATCATCAAAAAGGGAGGCAGGTTCAGGGATTTCCTTTTCCAGATAGGCTTTGAACTTGTCCGCTTTGGGCCACCACGGGCGGTGTGGGGCCTTGTGTAGGTACATCATCAAAAACGGTTTTTCAGGGTCCCGCTTTTGGTCCAGCCACTCCAAGGTCATATCGGTGATAATGTCCGAGGCATATCCCATTTTTTGGATGGTATCGCCCTTGGGCGTAATGAAGTCTGGGTTCATGTAGCGTCCCTGCCCGGGTACGATCATAAATTCATCAAAACCCTTGGGACTGTTGCCAAAATGCAACTTGCCGAACATGGCCGTTTGGTAGCCTGCTTTTTGCAACAACTGTGGAAAAGTTACCTGTGTGGTATCAAAAGGGGAGAGGTTATCTATTTTTCCATTGATGTGGGTATGCTTACCAGTCAAAATAGTGGCCCGCGAAGG
>JAUICT010000400.1 GCA_030429325.1 Bacteroidia bacterium | reverse complement strand
GACTGATGATGGTGATATCCCAGATACCATTCGCGATGAAAGCGAAGAAGGGGAGGTAAGCCATTTTCAGGCACTGGCAACTGCGGTTTCAGGAACAGTTGGCTTAGGAAATATAGCTGGTGTTGCTGTGGCCATTGCGCTTGGTGGTCCTGGGGCTACCTTTTGGATGATTATCTGTGGACTAATAGGAATGTCAACCAAATTTGTGGAATGTACCCTTGGGGTAAAATACAGGGATGTTGACGATAATGGAGTGGTTCATGGTGGACCTATGTACTACCTGTCAAGAGGCCTTGAAAAAAAGGGGCTAAAAAGCCTAGGAAAAATATTGGCTGCCGTTTTTGCGATATTGTGTGTTGGTGCTTCCTTCGGAGGAGGAAATGCATTTCAATCCAACCAAGCAGCGGTTCAGCTGTCTACCATGTTCAATCTTCAGGGTGGGGCCGTTGGTGTCATCATAGGGATTATATTGGCTGTTTTGGTAGGGATAGTTATCATTGGGGGTATCAAAAAGATTGCTAGTGTAACCGAAAAGATAGTTCCGTTTATGGCTGTAATCTATGTCATTGCTTCTTTGATCATCATTTTTGCCAACATCAAGTATATTGGAGATGCATTTTCAATGATTTTTGCCGGAGCATTTACACCTGAAGCAGGTCTAGGGGGTGTTTTGGGAGTAATCATAGTTGGATTCCAAAGAGCGGCTTTTTCCAATGAGGCAGGTGCTGGTTCTGCATCTATCGCACACTCCGCGGTGAAAACAAAGTACGCTGCTTCCGAAGGATTGGTGGCACTTATGGAACCTTTTATTGATACGGTTGTTATTTGTACAATGACGGCTTTGGTGATTATCTTCTTTAATATGGATGCTGGGGCTTTCGATTATGGAAACGCAGTTGGAAGCACAGTTTTGATCAATGAGTCCGGTACTTATGTTGGAGGTGTGGATTTGACCTCGATGGCCTATGATTCCGTGATACCTGGATTTAGATATGTGCTTACTATTGCTATCGTCTTGTTTGCCTTCTCTACCATGATTTCATGGTCTTACTATGGACTCCAATCCTGGAAGTATCTCTTTGGGAGGGGCAAGACTGCAGATATAGCTTACAAAATACTGTTCCTTCTGTTTGTGGTAGTTGGAGCCGCAGCTACTTTGGATGCGGTCATTAAATTCTCTGATGCCATGATTTTGGCACTTGTATTCCCAAATATGGTGGGGCTACTTATCCTATTCCCTAGGGTGAAGGATGAATTAAAAAGATATACGAAGGCCATTAATAAGGTCTACTGATACTATTTCAATTGGAAAAAAAAGGATTCCACTTCAGGTTCAACAAACAAGAACGAAGTGGAATCTTTTTTTTGTTGCTAATTATTTTTATCCTTCAAGGGATACTTTTCTACATAAAAGCGAAACCGTTTAACGGCAATACAAGGTTTGTTATCAATATCGATGCCCAGTCCAGACTGGATAGCTTAAAGCAGGAAGGCCAAATCGGCACTTTGAAAATTTTTCCGTTCAATCCAAATTATATCACCGACCATAAAGGGTATGTTTTGGGAATGTCGTTAAAAGAATTGGACAAGTTATTTGCTTTCCGGGCCAAGGGGAGGTTTGTGAATTCGGCGCAAGAGTTTCAACAAGTGACGCAAGTTTCAGATTCCCTGTTGGAAACCATGTCGCCATACTTTAAATTTCCCGATTGGGATAAAAAGAATGATTCGAAAAAGCGGCATCATCCTATTGAAGAGAAAACTGTTGAGGTTGCTGACCTTAACAAGGCAACTCCTGAAGAATTAATGGCCGTAAGTGGTATAGGACCAAAACTTTCCCAGAGAATTGTCAAGTTTAGGGACAGGCTGGGAGGATTTTTGGTAACTGAACAACTCTATGACGTATATGGCTTGGAACCGGAAGTGGTACGGCGTGCCATGGAACGTTTTCAAGTGCATCAACCACCTGTCGTCAAAAAAATCAGCATAAACACCGCTACGGTAGAAGAATTATCAAAACTGGTTTATATAACTACTGATATGGCCCATGCCATTGTTCAGTATCGGGAGGAGAACGGAGCATTTGGTGCATTGGACGAATTAAGCAACCTAAAGGTCCTGCCTGCGGAAAGGATTGGGAGAATTAAGCTATATTTGACCCTATAAAATTGCACGGATGGTTACAGATACCTTGTATACTATGAACTTTGATTATTCGGAGACCCAAAAAATGGTCGCTGAGTCTGCCCGGGAGTTTGCCCAGCAGTATATTTTTCCCCATGTCATGGAATGGGACGAAGCCCAAACTTTTCCTATTGAGGTTTTTAAAAAAGCTGGTGAAATGGGATTTATGGGAATTTTGGTTCCAGAGGAATTGGGAGGTTCTGGACTGGGATATCATGAATATATTGCCATTTTGGAAGAAATTTCCAAAGTCGACCCCTCCATTGGATTGTCAGTGGCGGCTCATAATTCCCTATGCACCAACCATATCTTGAGTTTTGGGAACGAAGAGCAAAAGCAACGTTGGATTCCTAAATTGGCAACCGCTGAATGGTTGGGAGCTTGGGGACTAACGGAACACAATACAGGTTCTGATGCCGGCGGTATGAACACCACAGCAGTAAAAGATGGAGATCATTGGATTTTAAATGGTTCCAAAAATTTTATTACCCATGGAAAGAGTGGTGATATTGCCGTAGTGATAGCACGTACCGGAGAAAAAGGGGATAGCCATGGAATGACGGCCTTTGTCGTGGAAAAGGGAACCAAAGGATTCACCAGTGGTAAAAAAGAAGACAAGTTGGGAATGCGGGCCAGTGAAACCGCAGAACTTATATTCTCAGATTGTAAGATACCCGATGCAAACAGATTGGGAGCAGTAGGGGATGGGTTTATCCAATCCATGAAGGTGTTGGATGGAGGAAGGATTTCCATTGGAGCACTATCCTTGGGAGTGGCCAAAGGAGCCTATGAGGCTGCTTTGAAGTATTCCAAAGAACGAACCCAATTTGGCAAGCCCATTTGTGAATTTCAAGGT
>JAUICT010000399.1 GCA_030429325.1 Bacteroidia bacterium | reverse complement strand
TTTGGACAAAACCGTTTGTACGGTGCTTTGGGCATCCATATTACGGAGAATAGCAGTGTTCAGTTTGGGTACCTTAGAAACCAGTTTGCCAATGCCGTTTATGACCGTTTACAGATAGGTTTCTTTTTTAATCCCGACTTAAGAAAGGTCTTTGCAAAAAAAGCTAAGGACGAGAGTTAGTGGTTTTTGACCCCGTTGAGCTAATGTTGGATGGGTCAATTGCTCATTTATCAACCTAAAAAAGCTATATGGGGATTCAAAAAGTAACTTTCAATAATAAAGAAGGGCAAACATTGGCAGGTCGCTTGGAGCTGCCCGTAGACCAACAACCGCACAGCTTTGTGCTCTTTGCGCATTGCTTTACCTGCACCAAAAATCTCTTGGCGGTTAAACACATTGGCAGGGCATTGACCTCAAAAGGTTTTGGTGTGCTGCGTTTTGACTTTACCGGACTAGGTGAAAGTGAAGGTGATTTTGCGGACACCAATTTTTCTGGAAATGTACAGGATTTGGTTGCTGCGGCAGAGTTCCTAAAGGAAAAATACAAAGCCCCTGCTTTGATCATTGGCCATTCTTTGGGTGGTGCGGCTTCCATCTTTGCAGCTTCAGAAATTGCTTCTGTAAAGGCTGTGGCCACCATAGGAGCCCCATCCAATCCTGTTCATGTAAAGCATCTACTGAAGAGTGATCTGGAAGAAATCAATGCTACAGGGAAAGCTGTTGTAAGTTTGGGCGGTCGGGACTTTACCATCAAAAAACAGTTTTTGGATGATTTGGAAAACAAATCCTTAACAGAAGTCATCAAAAACCTAAGAAAACCTATACTCATTCTTCATTCGCCCCAAGATTTGACCGTAGAGATCAAAAATGCCCAAGATATTTATATTGCTGCCCATCATCCCAAGAGTTTTATTTCGTTGGATGGTGCCGACCATTTATTGTCCAACAAACAAGATTCCATCTATGCAGGTGAGGTTATTGCAGGTTGGGCAACACGGTATCTGGATATTGAGAACACCCGGAACGCACCTTTAAAAACCGAGCACCAAGTAGTGGCAAGTTTGGATGGTGACAATGGCTTCACTACCCAAATGAAGGTTGGAAACCATTTTATGACAGCTGATGAGCCCACATCTTATGGCGGGAACGATTTTGGCCCTTCTCCCTATGAACTGGTTTCGGCGGGGCTTTCGGCCTGTACTGTCATGACCGTGCAAATGTATGTTAAGCGCAAAGGTTGGCCCCTTGAAAACATTGAGGTGCACACTTCCTACGAAAAAACGCATGCCATAGATTGTGAAAACTGCGAAAGCGAGGGAACAAAAATTGATACCTTTTATCGGGATATTAAATTGACCGGGGACTTGGATGAGAAACAAAAGGCCCGAATCATGCAGATTGCAGATAAATGTCCCGTGCACAAAACCTTACACAGCGAGACCCAAGTAATCAACAAGTTGATTTAAACAAATAGGAGATTATAGCCGCATGTGTCGGATGTCAAAATAATCCAACTCAAGTTCAATTACGGCATTGTAGATGTTCCGAAGCGATTTTACATATTCTTTTTGGTTGATGCAGCCCTTTAGTTTGTTTTCCTTCAAACGATGGTATCCTTTACAAAAAGACCTTTTCTTTTTGCAATAGATCAAGAAGTTGATATAGTCCGTGGCTGTACTGACCAAAATGAGTTTTTAAATTAAAATCCAACCGTACATCTATAACGGTCCCACCCATAAAATCGTATGCTTTCCTTTGGAAAACCATAAAGTGATTGATGGGAAAAATTGTTGACACCTCCCTAAATAATGGTTACCTTAGACTAAACCTAAAAATTCATCACTAATGAAAAAAATACCCGCAGTGGTAATTGGGCTGGCGCTAATGGTCGGCTTTAGCTGCAAACAAGCTAAAAAAGAAGAAAACAAAACAGAATCGCAACAAACGTACAGTATCGTTGAAGACTCTACAAATGTTCGATTCACTGCCTATAAAACAACAGAAAAACTTCCTGTTGGCGGCACTTTCACCAAAGTAGATTTAGAATATTCAGCTGGGGAGTCCCCCATTCAAACATTGGATGGCATGAAATTTTCCATTCCGGTAAGCAGCCTTTTTACCAACGACACTACAAATACCAGAGATCCAAAAATCATACATTTCTTTTTTAATGTAATGGCGGAGACACAAACCATTACCGGAACTTTTGCTTTTGATGACAACGACAAATGTTCTGTAAACTTGAGCATGAATGGCGTTTCCACCGATTTACCTATGGATTATGAAGTTCTGGATAATGGTCAAGTTACGTTTAACGGTGTCATGGACCTTAAAAACTGGAATGCCTTGGATGCCCTAGCTTCACTGAACAAAGCTTGTGAAGCCTTACATACTGGAGCAGATGGGGTAAGCAAGACATGGGAAGACGTAGCTATCAGCGCTTCGGTGTTCTTGAAAAAAATGTAATACTGGGGTAAATCCCACTTTTAAAAGAGGCTGTTTTGGCAGCCTCTTTTATAATTTCATCCGACAAAAAGAACATCTCCATTAATCCCTCTTGCCATGGAACGCACCTATGAACTTATCAACAATACCGAGGCCAAACAGTTTGAGTTTGACTTGGGCGATACCACTGCCAAAATAGAATACATCCGTGCCAAGGATAAAATATATCTTACCCATACGGAAGTCCCAGAGTCCCATGGTGGAAAGGGCATTGGCACCCAATTAATTCAAAAAACTTTAGAACATATCAAGGCTCAGGACCTCACCTTAATCCCACTTTGTCCGTTTGTTGCCACCTATATAAACAAACACCCTGAATGGAAAGCGTTGGTTCTAAAAGGAATCAATATTACGTAAGCCATCACCATCACTTCTATTTTTTAAACAAACATTTTGGGGAGTACCTTATTTTTATATCTTTAGCCGGACAGCTATGCATTTGGACAACCTCATACAAAGATTCCAAAATAAGGACAAGGCCGCTTTTGAGACCTTGCACAATATGTATGCGGAAAATATTTGTGGGGTGATCAATGT
>JAUICT010000398.1 GCA_030429325.1 Bacteroidia bacterium | reverse complement strand
AGTATAAAGGCTTCGTATTCCCCCATTGTTGTACAGCAGTGGAACTATGGCCAGCTACAGACCGATTTTGCCGAGAATGTAAACCTGAATGAGGTAAAGGAGTTGAAATTGAACTCTGTGTCATCCAATGTGTTTATCGGAAAGTTAAAAGGAAAGGCTTTGGTGAACAGTACTTTGGGAGCTTTGAGTATTGATACTGTGGCCGATAGTTTCAGTTCTATTGATGTTTCCGTGGAGAATGGGGAGGTAGCGTTTAAATTGCCTTCGGTTGCGTTTTCCATTTATGTTACTGAAACAGCCTCTGAATTTACCCATCCAAAGTCTATGGTGCTGGAAACTTCCAAAAATCACAACACCCAAGTACACAAAGGATACTACATCAATCAAACAGACAATAAGTCCATACATATCAACTCCAGATATAGTGATGTTGTCCTGAAGCAATAGAGCTTCCTTATCTCCTCAAGCTCCAGAAAATGCGCAACGCTTCTTTCCTAGTTGTTTTCTGGATGTAATCACAAATACTTTTTATAAACCCCTATTAATGGGTGTCTTCCTTTAAATAAAATTCAAATTTTGCCTTAAACCTATTTAACCTGGGAATGGATACTTGCTGGATGTACGGATTGTTGGGATGCTTTTTCTCATAATCTTGATGGTATTCCTCGGCCATGTAGAATTTCTCAAAGGGCTTTACTTGGGTAACAATGGGTTCTCCAAATACATTGGCAGCTTCCAATTTGGCAATGTAATCTTCAATGATTTTCTTTTGGGCCTCATCTTTATAAAAAGCGATGGACCGATATTGTGCTCCACGGTCCGGCCCTTGACGATTTAGGGTAGTAGGGTCATGGGACCCAAAGAAGACCTGTACCAGTTGCATAAATGAGATAACATTGGGATCGTAATACACTTCAACGGCTTCTGCATGATCTGTACGGCCATATCCCACTTGTTCGTATGTTGGGTTCTTTTTCTTTCCGCCCGAATAACCTGAATAAACCTCTTTAACTCCCTTCACGCTCTCAAAAATGGCTTCTACACACCAAAAACAACCACTGGCAAAATAGGCGGTCTCATACTTTTGCAATTCTTCATTCGATGGGGCCATTTGTTTTAGAGTCTCTTTCTGTTCTTTTTGGCCCATTTCCTGTTTGTTGTTTTTGGTCTTGGACTGACAACTTACAGATGTAAATAATAGTAAAGTCAAAAAGGAAATCTTAATGGTCTTCATTTGTGTTGTTTTTTGCTTAGTAGGGGTAAGATAGCAACTATTACGCTGAGGGGTGTTAAAAAGTGTTAATCGATGTTTTTGGAACCTTTCCCAACGGCTCTTCTGTACTTGTGTCAGAAATCAAATTTGTAAGTTTTTTACCACTCACAAATAATTTCCTGTATTTCTTTTCCTACAAACAATCTCTTTGTTTACAAGGGCTTGCAGAGATTTGGTCTTTACAATAATCGATGAAATGCACGCCGAATCGGTGTGCTGTTTTTAGACCCAAAAACGTTCATCGAGGATAAAAAACACTTTATCCAAGAAAAGTTTCTACACCGAAAAAAAAGGGGGGTTTAGCGACAGAAATCTAGTTCAGGGGTCATGCGAGGGTAGATTTACATTGTAATAAAAACCCAAATCATGAAAACAATTTTAACCATCATCGCAGTAATTTTCTTCGGAACAGTAGCTATGGCACAAGATGCTAACAAAGAAGTTAAAGTTGATACCGTTACTGTAGGAGTTGAATTGAACATTGATATCCAGAAGCAAGCCAAAAAGGAAACTGAGGTTGCTAGGTTGTACAAGTTCAAAAACTCTAGGGTTAAAAAGGAGCTTTCTTTCAAAACCAAAAAGGACAGAGCTAAATTGGCATAATCATGATTGTGGGTATAATTATTCCATTTACACTTTTTTTAGGGGTTGCTTTTATGATGGCCTCAATAATCTTCTCGTTCCGAAAAAAAATGTTTCAATAAAAAAGCAGGATGTCCGTATTTTATATACTTCTATCCTGCCATAAATCAATTTAATCCCAGAATTGTATATGGATACTATTTTGATCCCGGTTGTTTTAGGCTGTAGTTCAATTTTTCTTTTGCTTGCTGTACTTGTCTCTTTACGTCCCGTAAAAGTGCCTTCGCGTCGTAAACGATACCGTCTTTAACCGTATAGGTAACACCGCCCACACGGACCACTTCATTATCTTCGGTCAGTTTAATGGCCCCAGTACCGTATAGTACCTTGAAGTTTTGTAACGGATTTTCCGCTAGGATTACAAAATCGGCCATCTTGCCAATATCCACTGTACCAATCTTATCAGAAGCACCTAAGGCTTCCGCTCCATTCAACGTAGCAGACCGAATGATTTCCAAGGGATGGAACCCCGTTTCACGTAGCAATTCCATTTCCCGGATATAGGCAAATCCATACAATTGGAATATAAACCCGGAATCTGACCCCGTGGCCACACGACCACCTCGGTTCTTATATTCATTGATAAAGGTCATCCAGAGTTTGTAGTTTCGTTTCCATGCCACCTCTTGTTCCGTGCCCCAATCGTGCCAATAGGAACCATGGGAGATCATACTGGGTTGATAAAACTCCCAAAGGGAGGGCAAGGTGTAGTCTTCATGCCATTCGGCCCTTCTTGCCCGATGCAAGTCCCTACTGGCTTCATAAATATTGAATGTGGGAACCAACGTAAAATCCAAACTGATGAGCTCATCCATGACCTTGTTCCAATGTTCGGAATACGGTTTGGCGCCCTGTTCCCATAATTTCCCGGCCTCCTCAAAACGATGTTGCTCATTCTGGTAGTTGTAGTCCAACGGATAATCCTGAACGGTTCTATCTTCAAATAGCGCCTCAGGAAGGCCGTACCAGTGTTCCATGGTGGTTAGACCTGCCCTGGCAGAATTGAGGACGTTCCATCGAGCTACATCGGTCTGGGCATGGTGACATGCGGACCGTAACCCCAACTTTTTGTTTTCATCCAAGGCAGCGGTCATGATTTCTGGAGGGGCACCAAAGAACTTGATGCCATCCGCT
>JAUICT010000397.1 GCA_030429325.1 Bacteroidia bacterium | reverse complement strand
CGGGTCGGAATTTTCGTTTACGATGGAGAAAAAGACCGAAAACAAATCTTCATAATCAACTTCGGATTCAAACTGGGCCAATCCTTCAAATTCATCCATTCGGTTTAAATCTTCCAAAACAAAGTTCTCTTGGATGTTGTAAGGGACCAATCCGTGTTTTTCCAATCGTTTAGCCAGATATTCTTGTTCATATTGACCGGGGGTTGGAATAAAAAAGGCCTTTTTTTCCAGTTTGGCCAAATCCATGACAGTGGTGTACCCCGATCTACATAAGACTTTGGCACTTTGGTTCAAGGCAGTTTCAAGTTCTTGCGACTGCATAAAATTATACAGCATGATGGAACCTTTTGGGGTTGATAGCTCTTCTTTGGTCTGGGATTCCTCAATCTTTCCCTTTACAAAAAGTATATTTCCCTCAAAACCTTGAAGTTCGGCCAACAGTTTTTCTTCTAAAAAAGTTCTTTGAGGCTCTGGACCGGACAATAGCACCATAAGGTCATATAGGATTGAATCGTTTGTTTTTTCAAAACGGCTCAACGGACCCAAATACTTGATGTTCAACTTGGATTTTTTTAAATGACCCAGTTTCCCGGTTAGGTTGGGCTTATCCTTCACATCGGGCACCCAACAGGCATTGAATTTCTTTATGATCTTTTGATGGGCCTTGGAACTCATCCACGTGGTGTTTCCAGAAAGCACATTAAGTTGGTGGGTGATAAAAACGCAAGGCACCTTTTTGTAAAACACCCCCAATCGGTTATCGGAAATGATTCCATCCAGCTCATGCTCCTTCACCAACTGCTTCACGGCCTTCTTCTCCTTGGCCATGGCTTTCAGAACCTTGGGAGAATCCCAGATCATTTTGATCTTAAAGTTCTTTCCTTTTTCAGCATAGGTAATTTTGTAGGACGGCAACTCGAACGAAGGCAATTCCGGAAATTCCTTCTGCAAAAGGGAGAGGGCAACCCCATCCGAAGCAATAAAAGGCTGATGGCCATGGTCCAACAAAGCCTGTATTATAGGAATGCAGCGCGTGGCATGTCCCAATCCCCAATTCAATGGGGCAACTAGAATTCGTTTAGAACTTTGCATGATTGCAAAAAAACAAAATCCATATTGCTTACGGATTTCCTTAGTTTTGCCAAAACATTAAATTATTGCTCAATCTATAAGCGGTGGGAAGTAAGAATAAACTAAAACGGTTCAAGGAAAATGAGACTTTTACCAATGTGGTCCAGCCTACACGGGACGAAGTTTTGGAAGGATTTGGTCTGAAAGGTCAATGGCGCACCTTTTTTAAAAACAATAATCCCATTGTCTTGGAATTGGGCTGTGGAAAAGGGGAGTATACGGTGGGTCTGGCCCAACGAAGCCCAAATAAAAATTATATTGGGGTCGATATCAAAGGAGCCCGGTTTTGGCGAGGAGCCAAGTCTGCACTGGAGCAAAAAATGGACAATGTGGCCTTTTTGCGCACCCAAATTGAGTTGGTGGACCAACTTTTTGGGAAAAACGAAGTGGACGAAATCTGGATTACATTCCCAGATCCACAAATCAAGTACAAACGTACCAAGCACCGCCTCACCAACCCCATGTTCCTTCAGAAATACAAGCAGATTCTGAAGCCCAATGGGATTGTTCACCTAAAGACCGATAGTGAATATATGCACGGGTATACCTTGGGACTTTTGCAAGGATTGGGGCATGAAATTTGCTATGCCAACCATGATGTGTACCGAAACGAAGGAAGCCCATCCGAAGTTTTGGAGATACAGACATTCTACGAAAATCAGTATCTTGAAGCAGGAAAACCGATTACCTATATTCAGTTTAGGATCAACTAACCAATGACCCATATCATAATTCTCTTTTTTGCCACATTTTCGGCAGCCTTCATGGCTACGGTGCCGCCTGGGTTGCTCAACATGAATGCCGCCAAGACCAGTGTGGAAAAAGGGAAATTAAATGGCATTGTTTTTAGTTTGGGGGTTTCCTCAATGATCATGGTACAGGCGTATGTGGCCGTGCTCATTTCCAAATTTTTATATAGAAATCCTGAAGTGATAGACCTTCTGTTGAAAATTGCCCTGGTGGTATTTGCCTTTTTTGCCGTTTTCTTTTTTGTTACGGCCAAGAGAAAGAAAACCAAGAAAAAACAAAAGGTCAAAGTCAGTAAAAAGAACAGCTTTTACAAAGGCGTGTTGTTGGCAGCTTTAAATCTGTTGACCATTCCCTACTACAGCGGGCTCAATGCCATGTGGAATGAAGCTGGATGGATAAAATTCGAGGCCCAGGACATCACTACATTTGTTGTGGCTGCCGGTGCCGGGACTTTCTCGGTGCTGTACCTGTATACTTTTTATTTTGATAAGTTGGAGACTAAGACCAACCGATTCTCAAAAAACTCGAACTACATTTTGAGTGCACTCATGCTCGTACTATTGGTGATTACCTTGATCCGGATTTTTTATAACTGATATGGAAGAGGAGAGCTTTTTTGACAAAGTCTACCAAGTGGCCCAACAGATTCCATATGGCAGGGTCACTTCGTATGGAGCTATTGCCAAATATTTGGGCACCGCCCGAAGTGCTCGAATGGTAGGCTGGGCCATGAACAATTCCGCGGCAAAGGATGTGCCTGCGCACCGGGTGGTAAACCGTGTGGGGGTGCTAACGGGGAAACACCATTTTGGCGGGACCAACCTCATGCAACAACTTTTGGAAAACGAAGGCATCCAGGTCAAGGACAACCAGATTGTGGATTTTCAAAAGTATTTTTGGGACCCTGTCAAGGAATTGGGCTAAAAACGGGCATAAGTAGAGCCAATCCCACCATCTTCATTTTCAATGGGCAAACTTCCAAAAATCCATGCCTAAGGCGTATCTTTGTAATTTAGAATCAATACAAACGACTGCAGAAAAAATAAGATTGATGAAGCTGAAAAAAGCAGATATCCTAAAAGCGCTGGAAAAAATATCCGCCCCAGGTGAAGGCCAGAATATTGTGGAAAGCGGAGGGGTGACCAATGTCCAAGTGTTTGGTGATGAGGTG
>JAUICT010000396.1 GCA_030429325.1 Bacteroidia bacterium | reverse complement strand
ATTGGTGTCCCCCCCATTTTCTTACAAATGGACTTTTGCCGTCACCACTCCAATCGTTCATAAAATACTCTTTTTTCAAAGCATCGGTCCCCATGCTGAATGCAAATTCCAACAAGGTTTTTTGGGCCAGGCTCGATTTGGCTTCCTCTTCCACAATGGTTCCTTTGGTTCTTTGGGTAAGGGCATTTCGGTCCATTACTTTAAAATGATCCTTTAAAATATGGATACGGGCCAGATGGGAAAAACCCGTATATCCCAAACCAGTCAAGTTTCTTTTCTCGGCTGCCTCTTTGGAAAGGTCCACTTTTTTCGGATTGTCGCGCATCATATAAAAATCTATCGCCCCAAACCGGGGAAGATCTTTATGTTTTTGGAGGACAATATCCTTGAAAGCAGGGTTTGGGGACGGCAATACCATAAATTCAGAAATGTCAGGAGAAGGAGATGTCTGTTTTTTTGGGGTGCTCTGTTTTTGTTGGGAGGATTCTTTCCCAGTTGAAGGCACGTTGTCTTTATTTGTTTTTTCGGGTTGTGGATCTGTGCCCTCAAAAACAGCATCCACTTGCTCATCGGCTTTTTTCAATAGTTTTTCTTCGGCTTTTTGCTTCAATTTTTTTAAAAATTGGGCATTTACATCCGTGGTCTGAGAAAAAAAACAGAGAATTATTATAAGAAAAATATAAGTGGCTCGCATGGTTTCTAGTATTTGGATTGCAATGTATTTAGGTCAATTTCACCCATTTTATTGGTAAGGGCCACATCGCGATAAATTTCAATGATCGAATCTTCCAGTTCATACTCCCAAGCCACATGGGTTGGATTGCTGAGCTTTGGGGATACCTTTACCTTAAGAACGGCAAATACAGGGGACCTTTGTTGAAGGTTCAAGGTCTTCGCCATGGAAGGATCAATAGGTACAAAGTGTTTCTTGGCGTTGTTGGCCAATGCCTTTTCATTTTCAGTGAAGGGTAAAAACTCGGAATGGTGGAGCATAAAACTGCTACCTACCAAAGAGAAAATGTTGTTTATCCAGTACCCCTTGTTTTTAAAATCATATTTCTCCGAAACGAGTGCCCTGTTCACATAATAGACTGTTTCACTGCCGTTTTCATAAAACGTTCGGCTCCATTCTTGTAAAGGCTCCAAATAGTTCTTGACGAAACTTGTATAGCTACGGTTTTGGGCAAATTCATTTTTTCCGGCCCCGCCCCAATAGGCTACGTGTTTTCTTTCCCCGGCAGGATTATAGAAATTGCATGGGGATTTTGCCTCTGGGTCGCAAAAATATTCCATGAGCACCTTATCCGAAGAAACATATCCGGCAAGCTGTAGTAAATGGTGTTGGGCAAACTCGGAATTTTTGAGTTCTTGCCCCTTTTCTTGTTGTGAAGAGTTGGACTTTGTCAATTTGGAGCGATTGATATCCGAATAGGTTTGCTCTAGAAACTGAAGCTCCATGAGTTTTTCATACGCTTTGTTGTCGGTAGGTTTTGTAGTCCCTCGCACAAAATAAAGCGCACCATACCTTGGAAGTCCCTTATGGGACTGTATGGTGATATCAATGAAATCCGAACTGGGCGATGTATAGGTGATTACGGAACCTTCCGTGCCAACAGGATAGGTTGTGGAGGCTTTCTTTTGAGAGGGTACCGATGACGGTGTCTTTGTTTCACTCTGGGTATTGGTGGACTTTTCCGTTTCTTTTTTGGTTGTGGAGGTACTCCCGTTTGTGCCATTCAGGATTTCATTGGTCTTTTCGTCCGCTTTTTGGGCAATCTTTTCCTCAACACTTTTCTTCAATTTTTTCAGGAATTGTCCCTGCACATGAGTAGGCGAGGCTACCCCCAACAGGATAGCGAACAGGATATAGTGTATTTTGATGTTCATCTTTTTCATGCTTTTTTGGATTATCTGGTTTTGGATACCATGGTGTTGATATCGATTTCACCTACTTTTTGGGTGAGACCGTCATCGGAATAGATCATGATCGTGGGGCTGTTCAGGGTAAACGTGGTTTTCAATTGGTCTGCCCTATAGTTTTCCAATCCGTTGAGGGATGCAGTAATGTCAAGCACCAGAAATATGGTTTGATGGTTTTCCGAAAAGGCTTCTGCTTTTTCCGGTGCCATTTTAAGCAAGATCGATGAGCCGTTGGGATGCACCAGTTTTCGTTCTGCGGAATTGGAAGGTTGAAGCTCCCACCATCGCAATAAAAAATCGTTTTGGTTCATTTGGTGGGTGTGTAACCAATATCCGCCATCCTTAAAGCTGTAGGTGCCAAGCTGGGTCTTTGCTACATAATACCCGTCAATGGTGTTGTTGGGGTATAGTGAGTTGCCCCATTTTTCCAATTTTGGGAACAGTTCGTTCACAAAAGCCGTGTAGGCCCTTAACTGCTGGAACTCGGTAGCTCCCCGACCACCCCAGGAGTGGAGGTTCCTGGGTTCGTTGTAGTACCCATCTTCTTTGAAGATGGAAGCACAATCTTCCTCCTTTTCATTGCAGAAAAACCGTTTTAATTCGCTCTTCGAGGATAGGGCATTGGCCAAGGCCAGCACATGTTGTTGGGCCGTGTAGGATTTCAAATCCTTTTCAAACATGGATTGGGTGCGTTCCGTAAAAAGATCGCGGTCCATGGCACTGAACATGTCCGCTTTAAAACGGATTTTCAAAAGTTCAAGTAAAGCGTGCCTACTGGCCCGGTTGTGGCTGGATTTTTTGTCCACCTCAAAATAATTTTCAGCTTTGGAACTTACATAGGTGCCATCGGATTTTACAAAATACTCGTCCTGTATCCCAAAGCGAAGCTTGTTGTTATGGGTTTGCAATGAAAGGGATATAAAACTGGGCGATGGCGATGTAAAGACCTTCTCTTCCTGAGATCTAAGGCTGGGCAATACGACCAAGGTCAGAAACACGTATAGGATTTTTTTCATTTGTAAGGCGTTTTTAAAATAAGGTTGTCCATGGACAAGGTGGTGAAGTGTTGGGTCAGGGCTTCATCCAGATACACATCCATTTCCTTGTTCACATGGGAGTAATTGAATTCCAAGCGG
>JAUICT010000395.1 GCA_030429325.1 Bacteroidia bacterium | reverse complement strand
CCGGAAACTTTGGAAATATCTGTGCCGGAATGGTCGCCCAAAAATTGGGTATGCCCGTAAAGCACTTTGTTGCAGCTACCAATGTGAACAATGTGGTACCCAATTTCATGCAGAAAGGAGTTTATGAGCCTATGCCTTCCATAGCTACTATTTCCAATGCCATGGATGTGGGCGATCCCAGCAATTTTGTCCGTATCAGACATTTGTACCAAGACGATTTGTCCACACTTCAAGGAAATCTTTCCTCCTTTTCCTTTACCGATAAAGAGACCAAAACGGCCATGGAAGCAATCCATTCCCAAACAGGATATGCAATGGACCCACATGGCGCTGTTGGATACCTTGGGTTGAAGGAATATCAAAAAAATCACCCAAATACCTATGGTATTTTCTTGGAAACAGCACACCCTGTAAAGTTTTTGGACGTTGTTGAAGAGACCCTGGGAATCACTCCTGAAATTCCGGCGCAAATTCAAAAGGTATTGGGAAAAACAAAAAAATCAAACAAGATTACCAATTATGAGGAGCTAAAATCCTATCTATTGGAAGATTAGAAGGTTTTGGTTTTCAATTAACAAAGGTTTGTTCAAAACAATGATCAAGATCGAAGTTGGTCTAGCCTGAAATCAATAAATTTATCCCATAAATTAATTGAAATGAAAACTACAGCATTGTACGATACCCATGTTGCCTTAGGCGCAAAAATGGTTCCCTTTGCGGGATATAATATGCCCGTTTCCTATGAGGGGGTGAACATTGAACATGAAACCGTCAGAAAGAGTGTCGGCGTATTTGATGTTTCCCACATGGGGGAATTTTTAATTGAAGGCCCCAAAGCTTTGGAACTCATTCAAAAAGTATCTTCCAACGATGCATCCAAGTTAAGCATTGGTAAAGCCCAATATAGCTGCATGCCCAACGAAACAGGAGGTATTGTTGATGATCTTATCATCTATCAAATAAAAGAGGAAACTTATCTTTTGGTGGTCAATGCTTCCAACATCCAGAAAGATTGGGACCATATCTCAAAATATAATACGGCCATAGGTGCCGATATGCGAAATTTATCTGATGATTATTCGCTTTTGGCCATTCAAGGCCCAAAGGCCGTGGAGGCTATGCAATCGCTATCCTCCGTAGACCTCTCTGCCATTAAATTTTACAATTTTGTAGTGGGTGATTTTGCAGGAGTGGAACACGTCATCATTTCGGCAACAGGATATACTGGTTCTGGTGGGTTTGAAATTTACTGTAAGAATTCAGAAGTCAAACAAGTATGGGACAACGTATTTAAAGCTGGTGCCGATTATGGTATCAAACCCATAGGTTTGGCTGCCCGTGATACCCTTCGATTGGAAATGGGTTATTGCCTTTACGGAAACGATATTGATGACACTACTTCGCCTTTGGAGGCTGGATTGGGCTGGATCACCAAATTCACCAAAGATTTTGTAAATAGTGGTGCTTTGACCAAAGAAAAAGAGGAAGGCCCCAAACGGAAGCTCATTGCTTTCCAGATGGAGGAAAGAGGGATTCCCAGAACGGGCTACCCCATTTTGGATGCTGAAGGCAATCAAATAGGAAAAGTGACCTCGGGAACCATGTCGCCATCACTTTCAAAAGGAATTGGTTTGGGTTATGTTCCTGTTGAGCACGCCAAGATAGACCAACCCATTTCTATTCAAATCCGAATCAACAAAGTGCCGGCAACCGTAGTGAAACTGCCATTTTATAAACCTTCATCATAGCGTTTGGACAAAAAAAAGATATTGATACTGGGAGCAAGCGGTTTTGTGGGCAATGCCATATACAAAGAGCTCTGCTCCTATTTTGATACCTATGGCACCTATTGTTCCAACACTTCTTTTGCTTCGAACAAGCAATTTTTGAGGTATGATTTACAGGAGGACGACATTTTTCAGATACTTGAAAATGTACGACCCGATGTCATCATTTCAGCTTTGAGGGGGAATTTTGGCGCCCAAATCCAAGCGCACCAACATTTGATGGAGTACTTGATGAAGTACAAGACCAAACTGTATTTTATCTCTTCCGCCAATGTTTTTGACGCTTACAGCAAGTTTCCTTCCTATGAGTATGACAAGACCCTATCTGAAAGTGTCTATGGCCGTCTCAAGATCAAGATTGAGAACATGATGATGCGACTTCCGAAGGAAAAAACCGCGATTTTGAGGATTCCCATGGTCTTTGGCAATACTTCCCCCCGGGTCAGGGAAATAAAAACTAGCTTGGAGAATAACGAGGCCATTGAAGTGTTTCCCAATCTTATCATCAATGTAACCAACGATGACCGTTTGACTCAACAAATCCATTACCTGATCAACAGGAACAAAACCGGGATCTTTCATTTGGGCAGTACCGATCTTATTCATCATGAAGATTTCATCAAGGATATTATAAAGCGCATGGGCAACTATCACCCGTTGATAAAGCGGGTTTACACCACTAATGAGGATCGTTATCTTGCAGCACTTCCCAAAGACCATATGTTACCCAAAAACCTAATGATCACAAGTCAGGAAATTATTGACCATCACATTCCTGTGGATTAAGAGGTTCTTTCTCTTTCTTTGGTTTCTTTCAGACTAAAATGGTAAACGAAAGAAAATATGCTTATTTTTAAGTGCGATAACCATCTAACATCAACCTTAAAAACCAACCGTGAATAAGTATCGTTTTTTTTTAATCATAGCTTTGACAGGTCTTGTAACTGCCATGGGGCAAAATTCAAAATCCAAAGAAAGCATAAGCCATCCCCCTTGTAACGAGTTTGCGATTCCAAGGTATATTGCCCAAAAAATTAAAAGCCCAATTACACTTGATGGTAAACCAGATGAAGAAATCTGGCAAAAAGCAAAAAAATCAAGGAATTTTGTAGACTTGATTTACGACACTGAGACCATACACGAAACCAAGGCGGCAGTAGTTTGGGATGATGAATACCTATATGTGGCCTATTGGGTAACCGAACCGGATGTTACGGCCACATTGACCGAACGGGATTCTCCGATATACAAAAATAATGATGTTGAACTGTTCGTTGCCGGTAAGGATGCGTATTACGAGTTTGAA
>JAUICT010000394.1 GCA_030429325.1 Bacteroidia bacterium | reverse complement strand
CGGTATCCGGTGCATTCAAATTGATATAGCATTGCGCCAAAACAGCATTGGCATCGGCATATTCCTGATCTTTGAGCGACTCGTACTTGAATAACCTTTTGAGGTTCTTAATCGCCACTTCAGGATTGTCCAACCGCATGTTGGTTTTTTCCCGCCAAATAGTGGCCTCGTTTAATTTATCGCTTTCAACGTACTTCCTTAAAATGTAATTGAACGATTCCAATGCTGGAATATAACGTTGATCAAAATAGCGTGCTTTGCCCAAAAGCAGAAAGGCTTCATCGGTTTGCGGATTGCGTTCTTGATCCTTAATATCCATGCTGTGCTTTTGGATGGCCTTGGTGGCCTTTTCCTCGGCAATGATAAAATTGGGGTTGTTGTCTTCAGAATCCAGCTTTACCTCATCCGTGACCTCCAAACGTTCCACGGGGAGGATTTCCCAATAATCATCCCGATAGTTGGCATTGAGTTCTTCCCTGCCTACTTCAAAGGCAAGATTGCCATTATACAAGGTGTTGTACTTGGTATTGAGTGCGTGCCAGTTTCGGTTGATGAACTTGTCCTTTTGGGTAGAACAGGAGTCAAGAATCAACCCTCCTAAAATTATGGCGATAAAAAATATGTGTCGAAGCTTCAAAATTATCGATGATCTTGTGTATCCTTAACTAAAAAAAACACAGATTATTATAAGGCTCATCGATAAAGTGTTGGATTTTTATTTTGCTTGGCGGCAACAAACAAAAAAGTACTCTTACCATGCGGTGGTTCGTTCGCGATTTAATACCGCCATATTGTATTTGGCCTTATAGGCCACGGGCGACAATCCCACATATTTTTTGAAAACTGTCCGGAACGCTTTTTGGTCTGCGTAGCCTACTTGATACATGACCTCATTTACATTTTGCTGGGTGGTTTCCAAACAACGCTTTGCCGCTTCCATCTTAACACGTTGTATGTATTCCAAAGGGGTGTTTTGGGTGGCTTTTTTAAACCTCCGAACAAAGTTCCTGCTACTTATGGCAGATTTTTTGGCCAATTCTTCCACAGATATCTTATCGGTTACATTGCTCTCAATAAAATTTTGCGCTTCCTTGATCGCCACATCGTTATGCTCTTTTTGTCCCTGAAAAATGACAAATTGGTTTTGGTCCTGCCTATCAATCTCTATCTCAAAATATTTTGAGATATAAATGGCCGCGTCCCTACCGCAGTATTTTCCAATAAGGTGCAGCATAAGGTTTAAAAAGGAATACGCGCCTCCGCTTGTGTAGATTCCGTCTTCTTCGGTCACTATTTTATTGGAGACAAGGTTTACCTTGGGGTACATCTTCTTAAACATTTCCATGGCCGCCCAATGGGTTGAGCACTGTTTTCCATCTACCAAACCGGTCCTTGCCAGAACAAAAGCTCCCATGCACATACTGGCCACTTCGGCATTGTGTACATTTCGCTGCGATAGGATCCAATCTACAAAAGGTTGGTTATCTTCTAGTTGTTCCAAAAAATTATCAGTCTTCAACGCTGGAATCAGTATGATGTCTGTTTTATCCACCTCATCAATAATCGTATCGCAATGGATGCTAAAAAGACCATTGTATAGTGACAGGTCTCTCTCCAATCCCACGAGGTGGACATCAAAAAAGTCTTTGTTCACAAGCCCACTTTTCTTTAAGAACTGATTGGCGGCAGACAAGATTTTGTACGGCCCCACCACACTGCTCAGTATGGCATTGCCCTTGGGCACCAAAATGCTTACGTGTTTCATATTCATTTATTTACAATAGATAAATGTACGGGTTCTCTTTGGCAGAATCAACCCTTACAAGTGTCCTATTTGCCCATAATGCCCCCTATGTTCCTTTCGTAGCTTTGGTGCATGGAGCTTGAAAAGTTTATGGAAATCCGGGAAAGATACTGTATAAAATATGCCAGCGTAACCGAAGGCAAGATGATGAGTTCCCCAGCCATACATTATAAAAACAAAGTGTTTGCCTTTTTCTCTAAAAAGCACAAAATGGTTTTTAAACTCGGCAAGGATTTTCCTCTTGAAACTTTGGATGTAGAGCTTTCAGAGTTCAGCCCCTTTAAAACCAAAAGAGCTTTAGGTGGTTGGTACGAAGCCAACTTTGAAGACCAAGAGCATTGGGAAGATTTAACCTATTTGGCATTGAACCTGATACAAAAACAGTACGGATGATCACCAAGGAACACACCCTATTTTTTAAGGAACTGGCACAGAACAACCAAAAGGAATGGTTCCACAACAACAAAAAGCGCTACGAAGAAAAGGTTAGGGGCCCTTTTTTGGCCCTCTTGGATCGGTTGCTGCAAGAATTGATCTCATGGGATGGGCGTATTCCCCACGATGCAAAAAAAGCATTGTTCCGCCTTAACAGGGATATACGCTTTTCCCAGGATAAAACACCTTACCATACCATTCTAAAAGCTGGTTTTTCTCCAAATGGGAAAAAATCAATGCTGCCAGGCTATTATCTAGGCATTGATGCCTCCATGGTCCACGTGGGCGGTGGTCTGTTCACAGTCCGCCCACCAGAATTAAACCAACTGCGGACGTACATCGCTAAAAATCCCACCGCCCTAAAAAGCATCGAGAACAACGATACCTTTACTCAAAATTTTGGGAAGATAAAGGGAGAGAAAGCTAAGCGCTTGGACAAAAATTTAATCCCGATTGCTGAAAAAACCAATTTAATCTACAACAAACAATTTTATGCCATGGTAGAATTCCCATTGGAACCCTTTTACGATTCAGAAAAATTAATCGATGAGATTTTATTGCACTTCAAGGCAATTCAACCCTTGAACAATTATTTGGGGAAAGCCTTCGGTTCATCATAAATTTTTTTATTAATCATAAAACACATTATCATGACCACTCAAGAAATTGCAGACAAATTAGTTGCCCTTTGTAGGGAAGGAAAGTTCAACGAAGCTTACGGACTGTACGCCCAAGATGCCGTGAGTATTGAAATGCCGGGAATGCCCAACGAAGTGACCAAAGGATTGGACAACATTCTGGAAGGTTTTAAGCAATGGGGCGAAATTATACAGGAAACCCACGGAGGTTCCGTTGGTGATC